>CALDNV010000066.1:0-6294 GCA_937914605.1 uncultured Neisseria sp. | reverse complement strand
ATCCTACTTTGGATGTGCGCGGCATTATGCAAAAATCTTCCAACGTCGGTACCAGCAAACTGTCTGCAAAATTCACGCCTAAAGAAATGTATGATTTTTATCATGATTTGGGTGTGGGCGTGCGGATGCACTCCGGTTTCCCAGGTGAGACAGCCGGTCTTTTGAGAAGCTGGCGCAGATGGCAGCCGATTGAACAGGCAACCATGTCTTTCGGTTACGGCTTGCAATTGAGCCTGCTGCAATTGGCGCGTGCTTATACCATGTTGACACATGACGGCGAATTGTTGCCGGTCAGCTTTGAGAAACAGGCGGTTGCGCCCAAAGGCAAACGCGTCATTAAAGCTTCGACCGCGCGTGAAGTTCGTGATTTGATGGTTTCTGTAACCGAGCCCGGCGGTACGGGTACGGCGGGTGCGGTAGATGGTTTTGATGTTGGTGCGAAAACCGGTACAGCGCGTAAGTTGGTCAACGGACGTTACGTTGATAACAAACACGTCGCAACTTTCATCGGTTTTGCTCCTGCTAAAAATCCCCGTGTGATTGTGGCGGTAACCATCGACGAACCGACTGCAAACGGTTACTACGGCGGCGTAGTGGCGGGTCCGGTCTTCAAACAAGTCATGGGCGGCAGCCTGAATATCTTGGGCGTTTCCCCCACCAAGCCTCTGACCAATGTTGCAGCCGTCAAAACACCGTCTTAATCCGAGTATCAACGAGATTATTTTATGTTCAGCAAGTTAACCCCTTTAGCTGAAACCAACATTCCGCCTCTGCTGTGTGCAAACGCAGCAGGGCGTTTGTTGCATTCAGACAGCCGTCAAATTAAACAAGGTGATATTTTCGTTGCCTGTCAGGGCGAATATACGGACGGCCGCAGTTATATCCCCGCTGCCATTGCCAACGGCGCGGCTTTTGTTTTTTGGGACGACGACGGCAAATTTGCGTGGAATCCCGAATGGAAAGTCCCCAATCAAGGCATCAAAGATTTGAAACACCGTGCCGGCATGTTGGCGGCGCAAGTTTACGGCAATGTTTCAGACGACCTCAAAGTCTGGGGCGTAACCGGTACCAACGGCAAAACCTCCATCACACAATGGCTGGCACAAGCCGCCGATTTGTTGGGCGAAAAAACCGCCATTATTGGCACGGTCGGCAACGGCTTTTGGGGTGCATTGGAAGAAACCACGCACACCACCCCCGCCCCCGTCGATGTCCAAACCCTGCTCTACCGTTTCCGTCAACAAGGCGCAACAGCCGCCGCGATGGAAGTCTCCAGCCACGGCCTTGACCAATCGCGCGTCAACGGCGTGCCATTCCGCAGCGCAATCTTTACCAACCTCACCCGAGACCACCTCGACTACCACGGCACGATGGAAGCCTATGGCGCCATCAAGTCGCGCCTATTTTACTGGCACGGCTTGAAACACGCCGTCATCAACGTAGATGACGAATATGGCGCAGAACTCGTAGGTCGTCTGAAAAAAGACCGCCCCGATTTGGCCGTTTACAGCTACGGCTTCAGCGAACACGCCGACATCCGCATTGTTCATTTCACCGCTTCTTCAGGTGGCATGGAAGCCGTATTCCAAACCCCGTGGGGCGAAGGCCGCTGCCGCACCCGCCTGCTCGGACGGTTCAACGCGCAAAACCTCGCCGCCTGCATCGCCTTGCTTTGTGCCAACGGTTATCCGCTTGATAAAGTATTGGATGTGCTGGCAAAAATCCGTCCCGCCTCAGGCCGCATGGACTGCATCATGAACAGCGGCAAGCCCTTGGTTGTTGTCGATTATGCACACACGCCCGATGCATTGGAAAAAGCACTCTCCACCTTGCAGGAAATCAAACCACAGGGAGCGGCTTTGTGGTGCGTATTTGGCTGCGGCGGCAACCGCGACCGCGGCAAACGCCCGCTGATGGGCGCAGCAGCCGTACAGGGCGCGGATAAAGTCGTCGTAACCAGCGACAACCCGCGTTTGGAAAATCCGCAAGACATCATCAATGACATCCTGCCTGCCGTGCCCGCGCCCAAATGTGTCGAAGCCGACCGTGCCGCTGCCATCCGTTACGCAGTCGAACGTGCCGCCATAAACGACATCATCCTGATTGCCGGTAAAGGACATGAAAACTATCAGGATGTACAAGGCGTGAAGCACCATTTTTCTGATTTTGAAATCGCAGAAAAAGCATTGGCAGAACTCAGGTAAAAATATTTTCCAGATAATTCCTTAAGGCCATTGGCAAATAGGAAATTACACATTACTCCATCTCACTTTTAATAGGCAAAAATATGCAACGTTATACTCCTTTATTCAATGCCTTGCTTGCAGCCGTCCCTTACTTAACCCGTGAAGATTTACCAAAAGCTCCTCCGGCTGAAGATGAGGATTTGGTATGTCATTGGTTATTTAAGCATTTAGGTTGGTATCACGAATCAGGTGAATGGCATTATGCTGATCATCAATTTATGGAGTATATGGAGTGGAAAGAACCGCATTTAAAATTAGGGAAGTTTTATCCTATACAAAAGCTAGGCATTGAAATAGATGCGACAGGAATTGATGACGAAGTATGCAAACGTACATTAGCAGAATTTTGTGCTCACGAAGGTATTCCCGTGCCGGATGATCAAGGTGAATTGGAAGATCTTTTTGAGAGTGAAGAGATGGAAATGTTTGCAATGTTCAATGATAGTAACTATGTCTTAGAGGCTTACGATGCATTACTTAAGCCTCATGGGCTTCGGCTAATAGACATTGGTTATGCTGAAAATGCCTTCCTACTGATGGTCAAAGATGATGATGAGGCAGTGGGAAATGTGGAGCAGGCACTGATCGATTTGGGATATGTCGATATAGAAGAGTAATTTTTGAGTGTATACAGACAGAGTGGAGTCACCGTAGGGTAGAGAGGTTTTGCTGTACTTCGTATTAGACTTATCGATTCCACTATAAATTTGACAACAATGTAATCAATTTTCAGACGGCCCGGCAGCCTTAAGGTCGTCTGAAAACGTTTATCCCCCACAAAATAAAAGCAACACAACCCACGCATTACGGCACGTCAGCCATTAAACCCATCACAGTTGTTTCAGACGACCCCGATTTGGAATTTTAAAGGTCGTCTGAAAAACGAGGAGACCGATTTGATGCTGAAAATGCCGACAAAAACCCTTTTAATCAGTGCAGTCATGATTTTATTTGCAGGCTGTACCACCAAACAACTGCCGCGCCCGAACGCCGAAATTGCCGAACTGAGGGCGAAAGAACCGCCGGCGGCACAAAGCCTGCCCAATCCTGTTAAAGGCAAGCGTTTTGACGACACTTGGGGCGCAGCGCGCAGTCAGGGGCGCAGGCATGAAGGCGTGGATATTTTCGCCAAGAAAAACACGCCGATACGCAGTACGACGCCCGGTATCGTCACCAAAATCGGGCGCAACCGATTGGGTGGCAAAGTCATCGGCATCCAAGGGCCGGGTGCATGGCATTACTATGCCCACCTCAACAAATTCGCCAGCATCCGCCTGTATGAACGCGTGAAAGAAGGACAGGTCATCGGCTATGTCGGTAAAACCGGCAACGCCAAAACCACGCCGGCCCATTTGCATTACGGCGTGTATCTGCCAAGCGGTGCGATTAATCCGTATCCATTGATTAATCAGGATAAATAGGTCGTCTGAAAAAAGAGTGAAGAGATGAACGCAAAAAAATTGGTCAAGGCAACGAACATTATCGGTATGGTAGCAGTGACACTGCTGGTGTACTGGGTGTTCGCGTTGATATTGATTCAAGTCTTCGGACTCAAGGTGTTCCGTGAACACATTACAGAAATTTTCCTGATGAGTATTTTGGGGATTTTGGCTGTGATGGGCGGTACGTTGATGTTGAACATCATGTTGAATCTGACCCGTATTGCCGAGCGCGGGCAGGAAGAAGAAGTCCGTGGCGGCAGGAAAACCGTATATCTGCTGTTGGCGGTATTTCCTATTTTGGCTGCGTTGCTGTTCGGCGGCAATTACCTGACTATTCGGCAAAAACGCGACATCTTAACCCAATCGTCGGAGCGCATCGTCAAAGACAATCCTGCTCAAATAGATGCCTTGGCCGATTACCGTTTCGACTTGGCGTATATTAAAAAATCGTCAGAAATCCTTGATTTGATGGCTAAAGACGATTTGTCGTTCAAATCTGCCATGATTATCGTGCAGGATAAGATCGACAACAAACCGGTTTATCTGGCTTTTTCAGCCGATTCCCGCCTTAACGTGGGTGGCGAAGCTGTACCTGCCGCCAGTCAAAATGAAGCTGTACCTGCCGCCAATCAAAATGTAGAAGGTAATGATAATTTTGTCATGGATCGAAATGGTGAGAAAGTGATGGTCAAGAAAATGGACTATGTCTATTCTCCGAATTTGAAGGAGCGCGAATACCTGCAAAAAGTATTTGCCGGACAAACTCAGGAAATGCGCTATGAAGCGGAAGACGGTCATTACAGCCTCTGCCATCCTTACCGTAAAAACGGTAAAACCATCGTATTGTGTTTCTCCGATTATCAGGAGTACGGAAAAATCGGTAGCTGAGTGTCAAAAAACTGTCTGAAAAAAACAAACGAAAGAAACCATGAAACCACTAGACCTAAATTTCATCTGCCAAACCCTCAACCTTCCGACGTCGTCTGAAAACAAACCCGTGTCGCGCATCGTAACCGACAGCCGCGACATCCGCGCGGGCGATGTGTTTTTTGCTTTGGCAGGCGAGCGGTTTGACGCGCATGATTTTGTTGAAGACGTATTGGCTGCGGGTGCGGCGGCGGTTGTGGTTTCGCGCGAAGATTGCGCTGCTTTGGACGGCGCGTTGAAAGTCGATGACACGCTTGCCGCGTTGCAAACGCTGGCGAAGGCGTGGCGCGATAATGTGAACCCGTTTGTGTTCGGCATTACCGGTTCGGGCGGCAAGACGACGGTGAAGGAAATGCTGGCTGCGGTATTGCGCCGCCGTTTCGGCGATGATGCCGTGTTGGCGACGGCAGGTAACTTTAACAACCATATCGGATTGCCGCTGACTTTGTTGAAATTAAACGAAAAACACCGTTATGCCGTGATCGAAATGGGCATGAACCATTTCGGCGAGCTGGCGGTTTTGACGCAAATCGCCCAACCCGATGCTGCTTTGGTCAACAACGCCCTGCGCGCCCATGTCGGCTGCGGTTTTGACGGCACGCTCGATATTGCCAAAGCGAAAAGCGAGATTTATCAAGGTTTGGGCGAAGACGGATTGGCTTTGATTCCGTGTGAAGACGAACATGCCGCCGTGTTTCAGACGACCTCACAAGGTCATCAGCAGCGGACTTTCGGCGTCGATAGCGGCGATGTCCATGCGGAAAATATCGTGCTGAAACCTTTGTCGTGCGAATTTGATTTGGTGTGCGGCGACGAGCGCGCCGCCGTAGTGCTGCCCGTTCCCGGCCGCCACAATGTCCACAACGCCGCCGCTGCCGCTGCGCTGTCTTTAGCTGCGGGTTTGAGTTTGAATGATGTGGCGGAAGGTTTGCAAGGTTTCAGCAACATCAAAGGTCGTCTGAACGTCAAAGCCGGTATCAAAGGCGCGACCCTGATTGACGATACTTACAACGCGAACCCCGATAGCATGAAAGCCGCGATTGACGTGTTGGCGCGTATGCCTGCACCGCGTATTTTTGTGATGGGCGATATGGGCGAATTGGGCGAGGACGAAGCCGCAGCCATGCACGCCGAAGTCGGCGCGTACGCTCGCGACCAAGGCATCGAAGCAGCCTATTTTGTCGGCGACAATAGCGTCGAAGCGGCAGAAACGTTTGGCGCGGACGGTTTGTGGTTCGCCGCCAAAGACCCGTTGATTCAAGTGTTGAGCCACGATTTGCCCGAACGCGCCACCGTGTTGGTGAAAGGTTCGCGCTTTATGAAGATGGAAGAAGTGGTCGAGGCATTGACGGATAAAGAGGTCGTCTGAAAATGAACAGCCTTATTGCTGATTGGTACGAAATTATCCGATTTGCGTGATTGAGAAAGACACTAACGCCGCCACTACTCAATAACGTTGCCGTCTCTCTAAACAACGGATAACGGGTTCGCTAGAAACCTGCATAGAGAGTGAACTTCAGCAGGCACTGACTGTCATAAGCAGCTTGATAATCAACAAAGGTCGTCTAAAACTTTTTCAGACGACCCAAAAACCAAAATTTAAAACGGGCGATAAGCCCAATGTAACAACAAAAACAAAAGGAAGCCCCATGTTTTTATGGCTTGCACATTTCAGTAAC
>CALDNV010000065.1:0-2457 GCA_937914605.1 uncultured Neisseria sp. | reverse complement strand
GGTGCTGAAGCACCAAGTGAATCGGTTCCGTACTATCTGCACTGTCTGCGGCTTCATCGCCTTGTCCTGATTTAAAGTTAATCCACTATAAAAACACAAAGGTCGTCTGAAAACCTGTTTTCAGACGACCTTTTATCTTTTCCGGCAAACCTAACTTACCCTCTGCGCAATACGGCGTTGTTGACGTATTTTTGGATACCGGTGGCGATGGCGTCGGCGCATTGGCGGCGGAAGGAGTCGCTGCCGAGCAGCCGCTCTTCGGTCGGGTTGGACAGGAAGGCGGTTTCAACGAGGATGGAAGGGATGTCGGGCGCGCGCAGGACGGCGAAGTTGGCTTCGTCAACGCGGCCTTTGTGGAGTTGGTTGAGTTTGCCCAATTCGGTCAGGACGGAATGTCCGAGTTTGCGGCTGTCGCGCATGGTGGCGGTTTGGGTCATGTCGAGAATAGCGTTATCGACGCTGCGGTTGCCGCTTTTGGGAACGCCGCCGATGGCGTCGGCGTTGTTTTGGGTTTGGGCGAGGAATTTGGCGGCGGAGCTGGTCGCACCTTTGGTGTTGAGCATATACACGCCGGTACCGCGCGCAGACGGGCTGGTAAAGGCGTCGGCGTGAATGGAGACGAACACGTCGGCATGACGGGCGCGGGCTTTAGCGACGCGCACGCCCAGCGGGATGAAGATGTCTTCGTTGCGGGTCATGTAAACGGTGTAGCCTATGCTTTCAAGGCGGTTTTTAGTTTCGCGGGCGATGGAGAGGACGACGTTTTTCTCTTTCAAGCCGCTGGACCCGATGGCGCCGGGGTCTTCACCGCCATGACCGGGGTCTATCATGACGACGGGGCGGCGTCCGCCGCGGTTGGAGCGGGGAGGTACGTCTTGGGCAATGTCCGTGCGTTCGGCAGGACGTTGCGTTTGCATGCGTTTCGGCGGATTGCCGTTGAGCAGCGCCATCATCGGATCGTTGGCATCGACGCCGTGCGGATAGAGGTCGATGACGAGGCGGTTTTTAAAGCCGCCGACAGGGGCAAGCGAGAAGACTTGCGGATAGGCGTTTTGCTTGAGGTCGATCACGACGCGTACGGTCGTCGGGGTGTTTTGTCCAGCACGGATGCTGCGGATATAGGGGTCGTCGGGCAGGACTTTGCCGGAAATGCCTTGCAGGACGCTGTTGATGTTGGCGTTTTGGATGTCGATGACGAGCCTGCCGGGGTTTTCCAAGGCGAAATGCTGATATTGTAGGGCGCGCGAGCTTTCGATGGTGATGCGGGTATAGGCGTGCGAAGGCCAAATACGGGCGGCGACGAATTGGGCTGGCGGCGCGGCTTTGGCGAGGGCGGAGGCAATCGGCGTGAGGGTGAACAACAGTCCGGCAGTTTGGCGGACGACTTGTCTTCGTGTCAGTTTGAATTTAACCATGCTTCTAAACTTTTTTGTCCGTTGGCGGTGTGTGCGGTAGCGGTGCAGGTCCTGCCCTGCGCGGCGTGATTCAGGGATACGGTGATGTCTGCGGGCGGCGTGAACGCGCCGCCCTGTTGCGGCCATTCGATGATGCAGACGCTGTCAGGGGAGAACAGGTCGTCCAGACCCGCATCTTCCCATTCTTCGGGCGAGGCAAAGCGGTAAAGGTCGAAATGATGGAGCGTGAACGCTTCCAGCGGATAGGATTCGACGATGGCGTAGGTCGGGCTTTTGACCGCGCCGGTGTGTCCGAGTCCGCGCAGGATGCCGCGCGTGAACGTGGTTTTCCCCGCGCCCAAATCGCCTTGCAGATGGATGACCAATGGCGCGCGCAGCGATTTTGCCCAACTTTCGCCCAGCTCGAGTGTGGACTCTTCGTCGGGAAGCCGGCGGGAAAAGGTTGCGCCCTCGCTCATGAAATCAGCCTTATCGTGTTCTAGAAACCTTAATTATGCTGGATTTACGGGCATTTGCAAACATAAGGGAGGATAAAGTTAGATAAAGATGTTCAATCGGCATCTTTGCCGTCTGCCGTCCAAACGCCGCAGAGGTCGTCTGAAAACACCGTTTCCACACAGTCCAAACCCTTTCAGACGACCCCGTCCCTGTTAAGCCTTGCGCCGAACGTGTACAATCCGCCTCATCATACCTAATCCGTACAAACCGCATCATGACTATCAGCAAACAACGCCCCATCGGCGTTTTCGATTCCGGCGTCGGCGGACTGACCAACGTCCGTGCCCTGATGGAACGCCTGCCGATGGAAAACATCATCTACTTCGGCGACACCGCCCGCGTTCCCTACGGCACCAAATCCCGCGCCACCATCGAAACCTTCGCCATGCAGATTGTCGATTTCCTACTGGAAAACGATGTCAAGGCACTGGTCATCGCGTGCAACACCATTGCCGCCGTTGCCGGACAAAAAATCCGTCAAAAAGCAGGCAATATGCCCGTATTGGACGTGATTTCCGCCGGCGCGCAGGCTGCCCTGAACACC
>CALDNV010000064.1:0-6499 GCA_937914605.1 uncultured Neisseria sp. | reverse complement strand
CGTTATCCTGCCTGCGTTGGCAGACGGCATTCATGTCGTTTCCGACCGTTTTACCGATGCGACTTTCGCGTATCAGGGCGGTGGGCGCGGCGTGCCTCTGCAAGATATTGAAATGTTGGAAAATTGGGTGCAGGGCGGGTTTGGTCCTGATTTGACGTTGCTGCTGGACGTGCCGCTGGAAGTGTCGATGGCGCGTATCGGGCAGACGCGCGAGAAGGACCGTTTCGAGCAGGAGCAGGCAGATTTTTTCACCCGCGTGCGTGCTGTTTATCTCGAACGCGCCGCCGCGCATCCCGAACGCTACGCGCTTATCGACGGCAACCGGAGTTTGGAGGAGGTGAGGGCGGATATCGAACATGCGTTGGCGCGCAGTTTCGGTATGGATGTTTAAAACCGAATGAAGGTCGTCTGAAAGGATACGTTTTTGCTTTGAGGTTGTTTGTTTCAGATGAAAATAGCGGTATGCGCCGCATTGGGAACATGGTAAAATTACACGCTATTACAAAATAGGTTTATTTGTTAATAAATAAGCCGCTTTGTGATGCCAAACGTCCCGAAACCAACGTTTCAGACGACCTCGTCTCAACATCTCTCTCGCAACAGGATCGAAAAATGGAAAACTCATTAAAAGAAGCCGCACTGAAATTTCACGAATTCCCCGTGCCGGGTAAAGTCTCCGTTACCCCCACCAAATCGCTGGCCACGTCCAAAGACTTGGCTTTGGCGTATTCGCCGGGCGTCGCGGCTCCTTGTATGGAAATCCATGCTGATCCGCAAAATGCATATAAATATACCGCCAAAGGCAACTTGGTTGCCGTGATTTCCAACGGTACCGCCGTTTTGGGCTTGGGAAACATCGGCGCGTTGGCGGGCAAACCTGTGATGGAAGGCAAAGGCGTATTGTTTAAAAAATTCGCCGGTGTGGACGTATTCGACATCGAAATCGATGAAAAAGACCCGCAAAAACTGGTGGACATCATCGCCGCGTTGGAACCGACTTTCGGCGGCATCAACCTCGAAGACATCAAAGCGCCGGAATGCTTCTACATCGAACGCGAATTGCGCAAACGTTGCAAAATTCCCGTATTCCACGACGACCAACACGGTACCGCCATCATTACCGCCGCCGCCGTATTGAATGCCCTGCGCTATACTGGCCGCAAAATCGAGGAAGCGACCTTGGTTTGTTCCGGCGCGGGTGCGGCTGCGATTGCCTGCTTGAACCAACTGCTTGATTTGGGTCTGAAACGCGAAAACGTAACCGTTTGCGACTCCAAAGGCGTGATTTACAAAACCCGCGAAGACAAAGACCGTATGGACGAGTCCAAACAGTTCTACGCCATTGAAGACAACGGTCAACGCGTGCTTGCCGATGCAGTTAAAGGCAAAGACATCTTCTTGGGCCTCTCCGGTGCGAACCTGCTGACGCCTGAAATGCTGAACACCATGAACGCCAAGCCTATCGTGTTCGCCATGGCAAATCCGAATCCGGAAATCCTGCCGCCGCTGGCAAAAGAAACCCGTCCGGACGTGGTCATCGGTACCGGCCGTTCCGATTTCCCGAATCAAGTGAACAACGTATTGTGCTTCCCGTTCATCTTCCGCGGCGCGTTGGACGTCGGCGCGACGACCATCAATGAAGAAATGAAACGCGCCTGCGTCTATGCCTTGGCGGATTTGGCGAAAGAAGAAGTGACTGAAGAAGTGGTTGCCGCTTACGGTAAAAAATTCGAATTCGGTGCGGAATACCTGATTCCGACCCCGTTCGACTCCCGCCTGCTGCCGCGCGTTGCTTCGGCTGCCGCTAAAGCTGCGATGGAAAGCGGCGTGGCAACCCGTCCGATTGCAGACTTGGAAGCCTACGCTGCCAAACTGAGCGAATGGAAACTGTAATCCGGTTTTAAGTTGAATGTGATGTAGAAAAGGTCGTCTGAAAACTTTCAGACGACCTTTTTGTTTGGGTAAACGTCTTCCCGCTTTAAACCGCGTCGGTCAGCGATGAGAACACTTCAAAATAAGTCGGGAAGGTTTTATGGGTGCATTTCGGGTCGTTGATGACGACGGGTATGCCCAACAGGGAAACCAGCGAGAAACACATCGCCATGCGGTGATCGTCGTAAGTGTCGATGACGGCGTCGGGCGTCAGTATTTCAGGCGGGGTAATGTGAATCGCTTCGGCTTCTTCGACGACTTCCGCGCCGAGTTTGCGCAACTCGTTTGCCATCGCGGCGATGCGGTCGGTTTCTTTGACGCGCCATGAACCGATGTTGCACAACGTGCAGGTTTGTCCTGTGGCAAGGGCGACGATGGCGAGGGTCATGGCGGCATCGGGGATATGGTTCGCATCCAAATCAAAGGCTTGGACGGTACGTTCTTTCGGACGCGAGACTTCGACGAAGTTTTCGCCCCAAACCACGTCCGCACCGATTTTTTCCAGCTCGCGGGCAAAGGCGACATCGCCCTGTATGCTGTT
This sequence comes from uncultured Neisseria sp., assembly GCA_937914605.1. Taxonomy (GTDB): domain Bacteria; phylum Pseudomonadota; class Gammaproteobacteria; order Burkholderiales; family Neisseriaceae; genus Neisseria. Next base: position 4,026 of record CALDNV010000064.1, on the reverse strand, counting down.
TGCGCCGATACCGGTAACGCGGACAGGCGTAGCAGCAATCAAACCGGCTGCGAGGAAATAGGACGCGCTGGAGGCATCGCCTTCGACATATAAATGGTCGGGCGCGTGGTAGCGGGCATCGGCGGGGATTTTGAAGACGCGGTAGTCTTCATTGGCAACCTGTACGCCGAATTGCACCATCAGTTTCAATGTAATGTCGATATAGGGCTTGGAAATCAACTCGCCGACCATACGGATTTCAAATGCCTGTCCGGTCAGCGGCAGCGCCATCAAGAGGGCGGTCAGAAACTGGCTGGACACATTGCCTTTAATCGGAATCACGCGCTCGCCGCGGTCTTGGCGCTCGCCGATATGAAGCGGCGGATAGTGTTCGTTGCCGAGATATTCGACATCGGCGCCGGCAATCCGCAGCGCATCGACCAAATCGCCGATAGGGCGTTCGTGCATACGCGCAACGCCGTGCAGATGATAATCGCCTCCCAAAACCGCCAGCGCGGCGGTCAGCGGACGGAACGCCGTTCCCGCGTTGCCTAAAAACAAATCGGCAGTGCGGTTTGGAAATTGTCCGCCTGTGCCGTGTACTTTCAGACGACCTTCGGCAAGATATTCGATTTCAACGCCGAGTTTATCGAGCGCTTCCAACATACGGTCGGTATCGTCGGATTTGAGCAGGGAATGGATTTCGCAAGTATTGTCGGACAAGGCGGCAAGCAGCAGGGTGCGGTTGCTGATGCTCTTGGAACCGGGCAGGGCGACGGTGGCGGGTTTGAGCGAGGCGGCGGGGAGGCGGATGGATTTGGTCATGATGGTCGTTTGGGAAGCGGAAACAGAAAACGGCATTATACGGCAGGGAGGGGTCGTCTGAAAAACGTGGCTGCTGCAATTCGATAACCGCAGAGTTTGTTTTTGAATGGTTTGTCAATGCGCGCAACCTTGCCAACCGCACCGCACGTCCGCAAAACTCCATGCTGAAATACATCACCCCGCTGCCGGGACGCTCCGTCCGCGTAGGTGTGAGAATGGATTTCTAAGTTTGGAATAAAACAAACCGGATTCCTTTGATGGGAATCCGGTTTTTCTTTGGGATGATTGGATTTTCAGACGACCTTTGGGGTCGTCTGAAACCTTATCCATGCCCTTTACCTTCTTTTATTCAGAGCCTTATATGCTAGCTGTCAGACAAATACGGCTCGACGCTTTCCTTCAATATCTCAATCAATTCTTCGTCCATATAGCGGTAATCGTCAGGAATGTCTAAAACAATGATTTCCTTATGCTGCAAAGCGCGGGGAAACTGCGCCGACAGGCGGTTTTTATGCTTTTGTTCCATCACAAAAATCTTATCCGACCATGCGATGTCGTTGATGGAAACGGTGTGCCGTGCGTTAGGGCTTGTGCCTGCGGAACGGGTCTGTACGTTCGGATAGCGTCAGAATACCGCTTCAGCAGTGGGGCTGCGCCATTGGTTGCGGCTGCAAATAAAAAGTGCGTTCATAGAAATTAAAAAAGGCGGAGAAATATCCGCCTTGTGAAAATCATCTCGATTGAGTCGAAATGTGTTTTTTAAGTTAATCAAACCATTCGGCTTCAAATTCATGCTGCCTGAAGGGGTAAACAAAGCCCAGTTTTTGCGCGCGTTTGACTTTATTCCTGCGGAAATACATCAAATCCCACTTTTTTTCGGGCTTACCCTCGGAAGGGTTTTTGCCGTGTACGCGATGGCTGGGTCGTTTTGCTTGATGCCGCCGCCATGCACGGCTGCGACTGTGGTCTAAATTGTCCATTATCTGCTTTCTAACTTCGTTTCGGAAATCGGGTTCAGCAGCCGCGATTTTTTCTGTGTTCGATTATTCAGCAAGAAAAAGGAAAATCGGATTGTAGCCAAATTAGCCTGACGATACAAGCAGTTGACCGTCGTTGTGAAACAGATCGTCTGAAATGCGAGACGCCATTTACTTCTGCTTATCCAACGCCTCTTCATCCAGCGATTTCAACCATTCCAGCTTTTCGCCGATTTTGATTTCCAGCCCGCGCGGGACGGGTTGGTAGAAATCCGGTTCGTCCAAGCCGTCGGGCATATAGCTTTCACCGGCGGCGTAGGCGTTCGGTTCGTCGTGGGCGTAGCGGTATTCGCGTCCGTAGCCCAATTCCTTCATCAACTTGGTCGGGGCGTTGCGTAGGTGGACGGGTACTTCGTCGCTGGCGTTTTCTTTGACGAAGCGGCGCATTTGGTTGTATGCCTTGTAGCCCGCGTTGGATTTCGCGGCGGCGGCAAGGTACAGCACGGCTTGCGCCAGCGCGAGTTCGCCTTCGGGCGAGCCTAAGCGTTCGAAGGTGGCGGCGGCATCGTTGGCGATTTGGAAGGCGCGCGGGTCGGCAAGCCCGATGTCCTCCCACGCCATGCGCACGATGCGGCGGGCGAGGTAGCGCGGGTCGGTGCCGCCGTCGAGCATACGGCAGAACCAATACAGCGCGGCATTCGGATGCGAACCGCGCACGGATTTGTGCAGGGCGGAGATTTGGTTGTAGAAACTCTCGCCGCCTTTGTCGAAACGTCGGATTTGCGCCCCCAAGCTGTCGGCGAGAAATTCGGCGGTTAAGTTTTTCAGACGACGCGTGTCGGCGGCGCGTAAAAGTTGTTCCAATAAATTCAACAATCTGCGCGCATCGCCGTCGGCGGTATTGACGAGCAGCTCCTGCGCATCGGCTTCAATCGTGAAATCTCGGTATTCGGGCAAAGCCAACACTTTGGCAATCAGTTTCTTGAGGTCGTCTGAAGACAAGGATTGCAAAACGTACACCTGCGCGCGGCTCAACAGCGCGGGATTGACTTCAAATGACGGGTTTTCCGTCGTCGCGCCGATAAAGGTCAGCAAACCGCTTTCGACATGGGGCAAAAACGCGTCCTGCTGCGCCTTGTTGAAGCGGTGGACCTCATCGACAAACAAAATCGTCGCGCGTCCCTGTTGCAAAGCAATTTCGGCCTTGTCGATTGCCTCGCGTATGTCCTTTACGCCGGAAAACACGGCGGAAACAGGCAGGAACTGGGCATTGAAACTCTGCGCCAAAATCCGCGCCAACGTCGTCTTGCCCACGCCCGGCGGCCCCCACAGCAACATAGAATGCGGCCTCCCGCCTTCCACCGCCACACGCAGCGGTTTGCCTTCGCCGATTAAATGCTGCTGCCCGATAACATCATCAAGCGTATGCGGGCGCAGGCGTTCGGCAAGCGGCGCATCGGGTTGGCGGGTGAAGAGGTCGGACATGGCGGTTTCCGTGAAAGAGGGTTTTCAGACGACGTGGATTATAGCAGGTCGTCTGAAAGGAGGATTAACGCTCTTTGGGCATAATATCGATGTATTTTTCATTCAATATTTGCAAGGATTTTCCGCTGATGACGACACATTCATTGGCTAATTTATCAGCTTCTTTTTCTCCTTTGGTATTGTCAGTAGTTGGTGGGCAGAAAACTTTGGTGTCACCCAGATTCCAAGCCATGTAGCCATATAAAGCGTTGTTACGCTGTTCGGGAATCGAAGAACAGATAATGCCTTTTTCTCCTTTTTCCTTTTCTGAAAGGATGGAACATTTGAAATTTTGTTTTAACTTAAATAAATCATTTTTATCGACCCCGTTAATTTCTTGGGTGCCGTTGTTATGTTGGAAGTTATTGTGTAATAGGTACCATGAAGAATTTTTGGGAACTTCTACAAAACGAGTTGGATAAAGCATATGCGTTGCAAAGTTATTAGAAAGAAGCGAAGCTGCAAAGAATGAGGTTATTGCCAATATAACCGGAGGGGTGTAAGTATGTATATTATTTTTGTTTTTTGAATTTACTTCATTGGCTACGGCGTAAATATTAAGAAGTGTGAGGAAATATAAAAAATACAAAAAGATATATTGAATATAACCATCCGGAAGCCAGTTCGATGCAAAAATTATAAAAAATATTGGATAGAGAAACATTGATAAACATATCAGCAATGTTTGGAATAGTGCTGGTAATAATTTTAAATATGGTAT
>CALDNV010000063.1:0-5319 GCA_937914605.1 uncultured Neisseria sp. | reverse complement strand
TAGTACGGCAAGGCGAGGCAACGCCGTACTGGTTTAAAGTTAATCCACTATATTTGCGCCAACATCATCACAAACCTTACAGCATGAAGGTCGTCTGAAATTTTTCAGACGACCTTTTGAGCCTGTCAAACTATTGTCCTGAATCTTTCGGCTTCTGATTGGCGTTCTCAAACAGTTTGTTCATAGGGGTCAGATTGATTGCATTGCCTTGACTGACTATCCATTTATCCTCCACCCGCCAAACGCCCGAGGTATCTTCCACGCGCAGATACCAGTGGTTGGTCGGCGGCAGGGGTTTGAAAGTCGCTTCATACTCCATACGGCCGTTTTGGATTTCCGCACTGACGGGGTGCAGTTTGACGGTTTGGTCTTCCGATTTTTTAGTCGGGTGCATCAAAAGGAGATTCAAAGGCTGTTTGGGATCGAATTCCCCGCTGACAAACACTTTGGCCGCATCCTTATCCGGACTGATCAGCACTTGCACCTGCATATGCCGCTTCACTGCCTCTTCATCTCGGTGAAGCTGAATGTCGATGTGTTTGCCGTCTTTGTAATAGTCGTCCGTTACCAAATCGGTTGCATGTTCTTTGGCGACGAAGAACATGGCGACACTGGCAATCACGACGAAAATAGGCCCCGCCATCAACACCCACGGCCAAATGTGTTTGTACCAAGGTTTGACTTGTTTTTGCTCGGACACGTTTTATTCTCCGATAAAGGTTGCTTCTTCTTCCAAGATAGTGGGTTTGCCATCTGCTTTGCCGGTTTCGCGATAAGTGAAGGTAAACTCAATCGGATGGCTGCCCTTGTCGGCGTATTCGGGAATGGTGGAAACTTGGACAGGGATGGTCAACGTTTGGCGCGGTGCGATTTTCACGCCGCCTTCCGGCAATCCGGTCAGGGCAATTTCTTCAAAGCCTTTGACTGCCGCAGTCATCACTTGTTCGTTTTCGCTATTGTTGATAATGCGCAGGTTGTATGCGTTTTCCAGCCAACCTTTGCTGTTTTCGCGCACCATCACGCCGCGGTCTTTCAAAATATCGACTTCGACCATTTTACGGGTGGAAAGTCCGACCAAGAAAGCAATAATAACCACCAGCAAAACAGCGCCGTACCCCGCCACACGCGGACGTTTCAAGCGTTTTTTGATGTCGCTTTCAGGATATTCGTGTTCCAACGCGCCTTCGGTCGTATAGCGTATCAGGCCGCGCGGATAACCCATTTTGTCCATGATTTCGTCGCAGGCATCAATACACGCCGCACAGCCGATACATTGATACTGCAAACCATCGCGGATATCGATACCGACGGGACAGACCTGTACGCACATGGTGCAGTTGATGCAGTCGCCCAATCCGCTGTCTTCTTTGTTGGCGGTTTTCTTGCGTGCGCCGCGCGGTTCGCCGCGTTCGGTATCGTAAGAAATAATCAGCGTGTCTTTGTCGAACATCGCGCTTTGGAAGCGTGCATACGGACACATATGCAGGCACACTTTCTCACGCATAACGTGGGCAAAGAAGAAGGTCATGAAGCCGTAAAACGCTGCGGCAAACATCGCGCCGCCGCCCGCCGCCCCTGCAAACAAGTCGGGAACGAACTGGCGGATCGGGACAAACCAGCCCGCAAAGGTAATGCCTGTCCACGCGCAGACAAGAAAAATCAGCAGAGCTTTAGTTGCTTTAATACGGATTTTAGTGAAATTCCACGGCGATTTTTCCAGCTTCAGGCGTTTGTTGCGGTCGCCTTCGACCAAGTTGTCGATCCACAGCATGATTTCGGTATAAACCGTCTGCGGGCAGGAATAGCCGCACCACAAGCGTCCGGCAATCGTCGTCCACCAAAACAGCCCGAAGGCGCAAATCATCAGCAGCAGGGCAAGGTAAATCAAGTCGCCCATACCCAACGACAGCCCGAAAATGAAGAAATGCCGGTCCGGAATATTGAAGAGTACCGCCTGACGGTCGCTCCAGTTGAACCACGGAATCACATAAAACACAAACTGCGTCGCCAATACGGCGGCTATACGCAATTTGGCGAACCGCCCTTCCGCTTTTTTCGGATGGATGCGTTCGCCTTCGGGATGGATTTGGATGACGCTGGATTTGGGTTTTGAGGGTTTGGGCGGAGCGGTTTTTGCCGGTTTCTCGGACTGCTCTTTCGGGGCAGCGTTTTTTTCTTCTGACACAGCGTTTTCGGCTTGGTTTTCTGTTGACATTTTTCAGTGTTCCTTCGTGTGTTTGCGCGCAGGTCTTTTATTCTGATTACTGGTTTGATTGGTTTTTCAGACGACCTTTTATATGCGTCGGAATCATATCATTTGAACTTGACCAAAGCAAAAAGCCCTACTTGGCTTTTATATGCCACCCGTTTTGATTTTTCCGTTGTCCAAGTCTGAAATCGGCGATATTCAAGCAGTTGCATATAACCGATGACGCTATGCTTATAGCGAATCGCTATATCTCTGATAAAAATTTATAAACTACTGTTTCAAAACGGAATAACAGTTAATCTCATCTGCTTTGCCCGTTTCAGACGACCCCTTATGCGGACAACTTTTAAAACAGGACAACGCGAAACCGATGCCGTACTGGTTTGAAGTTGTCCTTCCGATAGGCGGAAAGGTCGTCTGAAAGACGCCCGCATCCTTGAAAGCCTGCCCGAATCGGGCGATAATCAACGGGATTTTCTTTACCGTTATTACCGTTTCAAACCAATACAGCAAGGAAGGTACAAAATGTCTCAACTGGCAAACGCAATCCGTTTCCTCTCGGCCGATGCCGTTCAAAAAGCAAATTCCGGCCACCCCGGCGCGCCCATGGGTATGGCGGAAATGGCGGAAGTATTGTGGACGAAATTCCTGCGCCACAACCCCGCCAACCCCAAATTCTACAACCGCGACCGCTTCATCCTCTCCAACGGCCACGCGTCCATGCTGTTGTACAGCCTGCTGCACCTGACCGGCTACAACCTGAGCATTGAAGACCTGAAAAATTTCCGCCAGCTGCACAGCAAAACCCCCGGCCACCCCGAATACGGCTACACCGACGGCGTGGAAACCACGACCGGCCCGTTGGGACAAGGCATTGCCAACGCTGTGGGTATGGCATTGGCGGAAAAAATCCTGGCCGCCGAATTTAATAAAGACGGCTTGAACATCGTCGATCATTACACCTACGTCTTCATGGGCGACGGCTGCCTGATGGAAGGCGTATCGCACGAAGCCTGTTCGCTCGCCGGCACTTTGGGCTTGGGCAAACTGATTGTTTTATATGATGACAACAATATTTCCATCGACGGCAAAGTGGACGGCTGGTTTACCGAAAACATCCCGCAACGCTTTGAAAGCTACGGCTGGCACGTCGTTCCCAACGTAAATGGTCATGACACTGCCGCCATTCAAGCCGCCATCGAAGCCGCACGTGCCGAAACCGGCAAACCGTCCATTATCTGCTGCAAAACCTTAATCGGCAAAGGCAGCGCCAACAAAGAAGGCAGCCACAAAACCCACGGCGCACCTTTGGGCGCGGACGAAATCGAAGCCACGCGCAAACATCTGGGCTGGGCTTACCCCGCCTTTGAAATTCCGCAAGAAATTTACGATGCATGGAGCGCAAGAGAAAAAGGCGCGGAACTGGAAGCCAAATGGAACGAACTGTTTGCGCAATACCAAGCCAAATATCCCGCCGAGGCCGCAGAATTCGTGCGCCGCATGGATAAAAAACTGCCGGACAATTTCGATGCATACGTTCAAGCAGCATTGAAAGAAGTATGTGCCAAAGCCGAAACCATCGCCACCCGCAAAGCCAGCCAAAACAGCATCGAAATTTTGGCTAAAGAGCTGCCCGAACTGGTGGGCGGTTCAGCCGACCTGACTCCGTCCAACCTGACCGACTGGTCGGGCAGCGTTTCCGTTACCCGCGACAAAGGCGGCAACTACATCCACTACGGCGTGCGCGAGTTCGGCATGGGTGCCATCATGAACGGCCTTGCCCTGCATGGCGGCGTGAAACCCTTCGGCGCGACTTTCCTGATGTTCAGCGAATACGAACGCAACGCCCTGCGCATGGCGGCGCTGATGAAAATCAACCCCGTGTTCGTCTTCACCCACGATTCCATCGGCCTCGGCGAAGACGGCCCGACCCACCAACCCGTCGAGCAAACCGCCACCCTGCGCCTGATTCCGAACATGGATGTATGGCGTCCGTGCGATACCGCCGAATCCTTGGTGGCCTGGGCGGAAGCGGTAAAAGCCGAAGACCATCCGTCCTGCCTGATTTTCAGCCGTCAAAACCTGAAATTCCAAGCGCGCAACGAACAACAACTGAACGACATCAAACGCGGCGGCTACGTCATCAGCGAAGCACAAGGCAACGCGCAAGCCGTCATCATTGCGACCGGTTCCGAAGTCGAACTGGCTTTAGAAGCGCAAAAAGCCCTCGCCGCGCAAAACATCGCCGTGCGCGTCGTTTCCATGCCGTCCACCAACGTGTTCGACCGCCAAGACGCCGCCTATAAAGCCGCCGTCCTGCCCGAAGGCCTGTCGCGCATCGCCGTAGAAGCCGGACACGCCGACGGCTGGTACAAATATGTCGGACTGAACGGCGCAGTCGTCGGCATCAACCGCTTCGGCGAATCTGCCCCTGCCGAACTGCTGTTCAAAGAATTCGGCTTTACCGTGGACAATGTGGTGGATACTGTGAAATCAGTGCTGTAAACGGCAGCCATCGCATCAAAGGTCGTCTGAAAGCGGAAGATAAGGTTTTCAGACGACCTTTTTCCTTTAAAGCCGCCCAAACCGGTTTAACGAAAATCCAAATACCCATACAGCGACGCAACCCTTCCTACGCCAACGAAGTTGCATAGAAACGCCGGATAAAGCGTCGTCTGAACCCCTCCTATTCCCGATAATCTTTTGCCATATCTTGAAAGCTGCACCGTTAAACCGTAAAATTACACCTTACTAAATTTGATATAAATTTACATCTAACTCATCTTCCCCGCCAATTATGATGACCCGCCTTGCCGCCTATCGGAAAACCCTCCTCATCTGCCTGATTTTATGGGCATCCATCGTCGCCGTTTTCTCCGCCGAACGTTTCTTCATGTTGCACCATTTCGTTTCAGACGACATCCGCAGCCGTTATGCGGGCGATTTGGCGGCTTTTTTTGTCAAAGGGCTGTTGTTCGACATCAAAATCGCTTCCGTTGCCGCCGCCTTCCCCTTCCTGATCGGGCTGTTCGGACTGGCTACGCAGAAAACCGCCGCCTTTACCCTACGCCTCCTGCCTACCGTCGCAACCGTCCTTTTCCTGACCGCCT
>CALDNV010000062.1:0-4077 GCA_937914605.1 uncultured Neisseria sp. | reverse complement strand
ACCACTGGTACCCTAGTGTTGCACTTGAAATCCGAATCCAAGGTCGTCTGAAAAGTAGGAATGCTTTTCAGACGACCTTTTTTACTGTCGGCATTATTGTGCTTTAGTCTCGGTTACAAAGCCGATTTTGGTAATACCTGCTTCGCGGGCAGCTTCGAGGGCTTTGTTGACATATTCGTATTCAACGGCCTTGTCTGCTGAAATGGCAACGATGGTATTGGCGTTTTTCTGCTTTTCAGTTTTCAGTCGGGAAGTAACCGTATTAATATCCGCTTTGGTTGCAGAATCACCATCGATGTAATAGTTGCCATTAACATCTATGGTCAGGCGTAGAGGGTCTTTAGGCTGCTTTTCCTTCTGCTTCGCTGCATTTTCTGAAGCGGACGGCAGTTCCAAAGGAATCGAGTGAGTTAGTACGGGCATGGTGATCATGAAAACGATCAACAGTACCAGCATCACGTCGACCAAAGGCGTGACGTTGATGTCTGACATCGGTGCATCATCGCCGGAATTCATAGAGCCGAATGCCATAATTTAGTCCTTTTGATTCAACAGGCGGACGTGTAAATCGTGTGCGAAAGCGTCCATATCTTGAGAGAGGGTTTTCTTACCGCGGTTGAGGAAGTTATACGCCAAGACGGCAGGGATGGCGACAAACAAACCGATGGCGGTTGACACCAATGCCTCACCAATCGGACCGGCTACTGCGGCAATACTCATTTGACCGCTTTGACCGATATTGATTAAGGCGTGGTAAATCCCCCAAACCGTACCGAACAAGCCGATAAACGGGGCAGTTGAACCGATGGATGCCAAAGCAGTCATGCCGTAATCGAACTGGCGCATGTTTTGTTCCATGCTGTTTCGGATTTGAATGACGAGGTATTCATTCAAAGGCAGCTCGGTAGTAAGCGTTTTCGCATTGCTTTGACGATAGCTTTGGTAGGCACGCAGGGATTCGTCCGCTACGCGGCTCATTGGTGCATCAATATCTTTCACTTTTTGCACGGCTTCGGTAAGCGTAAAGGCATTAAGCATTTGCGTTTTAACGAGTGCGTTGGCGGTTTTGGCTTTTTTCAGTTTGATGGAGCGCAGGATAATCAGACACCAGGTCACGATGCTCATCACTAACATCAACACGAATACACTGATCAGAACAAAATCGCCTGATTCGAATATTGTTTTTAAATCCATAATTTTTCCAAATTTTCCAAGTAAATTAAAACTTTTGTCGATAAAGGTGTTGCGCCCGATTACTCAAGAGTAAAAGAGACCGGGACTCGGAATTCAGTCCAAACGGAGGCATTACAAGCACCATTTTTAACTGCTTTACGGGCAGCTTGGTCAAGAGCATTGGAGCCACTGCGTTTTAAAATTTTAACTTCAGCAACTTTTCCTCCTGGGCCAACCAAGACACTCAGCATAACTGTACCTGTATCTCCGTTTTCTGCCGCTATAGGCGGATATGGCGGTTTAGGAATATGGCAAGTGCCGCCTTTAACGGGATTGGCTCTACTACTACCCGGTCCTGTTCCAGGACCATTTCCACCGCCGGAACCTCCTCCACTGCCACTACCTGAACCATGTTCGCCTTTGTTGCCACCACTGCCGGGGCCGCTGCCTTCACCTTGTCCGTTACCAGGGCCTTTGTTGCCTCCGCCGTTTCCTTTGCTGTCGCCATGAGGAGCTTTACCTTGTCCGTTGCCTTTACCGTTTTCCGCAGTATTCGGCCCGGTTTTACTGCTGCTGGTGTAGTCCGAGGCTTTAGGTGCAGGCTTGGATTCTGGTTTGGGTTGGGGTTTAGGCTCTGGACGTGGTTCGGGTTTAGGTTCAAGCTTAGGTTCCGGTTTGGGTTCTGGTTTTGGCTCAGGCTTTGGTTTTTCAACCGGCTTGGGCTTCTCTTTCGGCTGCTGGATATCAGCATCCGCTTTTTTTGTTATGACCGGCTTAAATTGTGGTTTGGGCTGTTCGACCGGTTTGGGTTTAGGCTGTGGCTTAGGTTTTTGCGGTTCGGGCGTTTTTTCGGGAGCGGCAGGCGCACCTTCGCCTTCGGGGGTGCCGTCTCCACCTCCGTCGCCACCACCTAAATCCGCCAAATCGACAAACTCAATATTTGCCATTTCCGGTATAAGCGGTTTATATGTTTCCCACAAAAGCGCAATCAAGCCCGCGTGAAGCAATGTTACGGTAATGACGGCTACTGGGATTAAAATTCGGTCTTTATTCATAATCTACGCATGATAATAGCAACAATTTTTGTTTGCAACCTGTTTTTACATCTGTTTTTTGAGTTAATATTTATTCTGGAATAATCTAAAATATTAATATGTACAATGCAACATTTTGATATTGCTATTCATTATCACAATAAAACAAAAGAAAAAGAGGAAGCGACGCCTCAGTCAACTGGATTAGAAGTTGTTCATCCGGAAAAGTTCACAAATTTACAATAAAAGTGGTTTGGATAAAACGATGGCGATGGCGTGCCTTAGAGGAGAAAAAGCTGCAAAAATATTATTTTATTGATTGGCTTGTGTTCTTAGATTGATTCCCGCTATTGCAGGTCGGTAGTTGGTGTGGCTTGAATAGCGGGATAGACCCGTACACTTTCCCAAAAAGGTCGTCTGAAAATAGAAAATTTGATGCTTGTGAAATGTTGTGGTTACAAGAATGATCAGATGTTTCCTAATTTTGGGATTGTGCGGGTTTTCAGTTAAGTCTCTTAAAACATATCGGCAGAGTAGGTAGCTTATGCCGATTTATCGTCTGTTTTTTCGACAACGATTTCGATTTTGGGTTCGTATAGCAAATCGTAGGTTGGTTTATTGAGCAGATCCTGCAAAGTAAACCCGTCCAAATGCGCAAAGAAAGCCTTAATCGCTCCGCCCAAAATGCCGGTAAGGCGGCAAGACGGCGTAATCAGGCATTCGTTGTTTTCCCCCATGCATTCGACAACCTGCATGGGTTCAAGATGGCGAACGACCGCGCCGACATTGATTTTATCGGGTGTGTCGGCAAGACGCAGTCCGCCTCCTTTCCCTCTTATGCTGGTCAGGAATCCGCCTTTGACAAGCGCGGTAACGACTTTCATCAAATGACTTTTTGAAATGTTATAGGCTTCGGCAATGGTTCCGATATTGACTAACGAATCGTCGTTTATGGCCGCATAAATCAATACCCGCAGACCATAATCCGTATGTTGCGTCAGATACATGGTTTTCTCTGTTCAGAATATATTATTTTTTTAGGACGGCGGCAGTGTTTCCAGTGGAGAATTGTCGCCGTTATGTGTTTGACTTTATATATGATTAAGTTTCATAATATCTGAAACATTTAAATTAATCCAGTGTAGTTTGATAATTTATTATCATTATAATCAAATATTATGAAGCCGTTAAAACGCCACCCAGCACTTATCGAACTTTCCCGCGAACACCATCACGCCCTTTCACTCTGCGTCCGCCTCCTGCGCGCGCCCGCTGAAAGCCATCAAACAGAGCTCGAAGCCCATTTCCTTGAATTGGAACCGCATTTTGTCGAAGAAGAAACCATGTTCGCCCCGCATTGGCAGAATATTCCTGTTGTGATGCGCGAACGTTTCGAAGCCGAACACGCCAAACTGCGCAGTATGATAGCAAATCCTGAATATCTTAACGAAGCATGGAATAAGGACTTTGCCGTTACCCTACGCGACCATGCCCGTTTTGAAGAACGCGAACTGTTTCCCGCAGTCGAGCCGTTTTTGCCGGAACCCGAAGGAATCTGATAAAAGAGGTCGTCTGAAAGTCCGAAAGCACGATTTTAGCGTTTTCAGACGACCCTACTGTCTATTCAAACCTAAAAAATACCATTCAAAAAAAACAAACTAAGGAACTACCATGACCGCCTTTTTCAAACACCCTGTTTGGGCAATGGCATTCCGCCCGTTTTACTCGCTGGCGGCACTATACGGCGCACTCTCCATCCTGCTTTGGGGCTTCGGCTATACGGGTACGCCCGAGTTGTCCAATTTTTATTGGCACGCCCATGAGATGATCTGGGGCTATGCCGGACTCGTCGTCATTGCCTTCCTATTGA
>CALDNV010000061.1:0-1046 GCA_937914605.1 uncultured Neisseria sp. | reverse complement strand
TCTTCAAGGTTTGCGAGCGAACGCGAAATCAGGAAATCAGGGTTGTTAGACAACTCGTCAGCAAAGAAACGCAAAAAGGGAAAAGATGTGCCGGACCTGATTTTGGGCAAATACAAAGGGAAATATCTACGTTGGTCAAACGATGGCTTTCTCTACTTGGCTGCCCGTACCCGAAGCGGTAAAGGTATAGGTTTTGTTATACCCAATTGCCTGCACTACCGACACAGTATGGTGGTCAACGACATAAAGAAGGAAAACTTTCTGATTACCGCCGGCTTCCGCGCCAAACACGGGCAGAAGGTATTTTTCTTCAATCCGTCAGGAACGATGCCTTACCACACCGAAGAGCCTGACGCGCCGCTGATCAGTCATCGTTGGAATCCGCTGACTTATGTACGCCGCGATCCTGTTTATACCTATAAGGACGCACTATCCGTGGCGGCGATTTTTTATCCGCTTAAAAATGACGATAAGGACGGCTCGAATTTTTGGCAAGAAGCTGCACAGAAATTGTTCACAGGACTGCTGCTGTATTTGATTGAAACAGAGAAGGAACGTGATCTCAATCTAATGCAAAACATGACAACAATGACCAATCTTTTCCGACTTACTTCTCCCGCTAACGGTAAGACTTTGAAGGAATGGATAAATGACGAACTGGAATTGCGTGCTATTTCTTCTACGGCAAGTCTTAGTAGGAACTGTGTATTCTTACTGAGGGATTTTCTCCAAAAAGCAGACAAAGAGGCGGCAAGCGTCTTATCAACAATGAATGCACCTTTGTCAATCTTTCTTGATCCTGCGGTAGAGGCTGCTACAAGTGGCGACGATTTCCGCTTAGATAGACTGCGCATGGAACCGACAACCATCTATTTGGGTGTTGCTCCCAACGAATTGAAAATATATAGCACGTTATTGAAACTGTTTTTCAGCCAGTTATGCGATGTCAATGTCCAGCAGGGTCTGCCGTCTGACAACCCCAAATTGAAATACCAGTGTCTGTTGCTATTAGACGAATTTACCGCGCTGGGCAATATCCCTGCCAT
>CALDNV010000060.1:0-12433 GCA_937914605.1 uncultured Neisseria sp. | reverse complement strand
GTACTGTCTGCGGCTTCGTCGCCTTGTCCTGATTTAAATTTAATCCACTATAATAAATAACAAAAGGTCGTCTGAAACCTTGAAATCGGGTTTCAGACGACCTTTTTACATCAGCCTATTGCTTATTGCACGACATCGCAAGACTTCGCTTTTTCGTGCTTAGGCGCGTTGACGAAATCTTTGCAGTCCGCCAGCAGCTTGGGCAAAAGCGGTTGGAACACGGGATGGCTGCGCAGCTTGCCCGCGTAAAACGACATCATGTACGGATAATAATACTGCATCGCCTGCATCCATTTCGCGCCCTCTTCCTTCTTGCCTTGCCGGTAGAGATACAGCGCCACCTGATAAGCGTTGGAATACGGGCGGTAAGACAAGGAATCAATCGCCGCCTTCTCCGCCCAAGGTTTGACCTGCATATCGGTCGGCTCGGCACGGCGGGTCAGGCTGAGGTCGGCATAATAAGCCAGCATCGGGCTGGTTTCGGAAATATGGCGCAAACCGTTAATCTTCCGCCCCGCCATTTCCGTACTTTCATTTTTCGGAATCCGGCTGTAATCGACCAAATCGGTATACGTCCAGCCCATATGCAGCAGCCCGCCGATAATCAGCAGCGTAGCAAGCCCGCCCGCCCAATTGCGGCCGCGCATCCAAGCGAGGTCGTCTGAAACGTCTTCATAACGTGCCGGAGCAAGCGCAAACATCAACACAAACGGCGTCAGGAAATAGATATACCACAATGGGTACTCCAACATACTGTGGCACATACTGACGGCAACCATAGACAGCAGCAGCAGCGAAGCCGGATGATAAGGACGCACCAACATCCGCCACAGCCCCGCAAGCATCGTCAGGGCAACCAATACCGTACCGACCAGCCCGACTTCGGAGAGCAGTTGTAAAACAATATTGTGCGAATGGGTAAACAACACGCCTAAGATATTATTCGGGAAATACTGCTGCTCCGCATTAATCCAGAAAGTCTGTTGGGCAAAGCTGTTCCAGCCGTGTCCGAACCAAGGCGCGGACAAAAAGGCAGTCCAGGCCTTACGCCATTCAATCTGACGCATCGAGCCTTCAAAACCGCTGTTTCCGGCGCGTTCGACCGCCGTTTCATATTGACCGTTGCCCAGCAGTTCCAAAATCGAACCCATCGCAAATTGAAATACCGCCACCAACGCGACCGTCAGGAAAAATATCCGCACCAGCCTCGCAGAATCCCGTCCCGCACGCCAACGCCACACGGGCAAAATCAACGCCACGCCGGCCACATAGCCCAGAATCGTGCGCGAGTTGACCAAGCCCAAGACAGCCGTCATCAGGAAGACCAACAAAAATCCCAGCCAGCCCGGCATTTTGCGGGTTGACCACAAATAAGCCGCCGCCAAAACACCCCACATCAAATAATGCCCGAGATGATTGCGCTGCCCAAGCTGACCGCTGACCTCTTTTCCGCTATACACAATCATATTGCGCAGGAATCCAAGATCGTACCAGCCCTTAAACTGTATAAACGCAATCGCAGCCTGCAGCAACGTACCAAACAGCAGCGACCACGCGAACACCGTCACAATGCGTTCCTGCCCGTAAGCCGCCACCCAGCCGCGGCAAGCCCATACCGCCAAAGCCAGAATGATAAACGTCCACATCACCATATCGTTCATGCCGACGTAAATCAAATCCATCATCCGCGCCTGCAGCCACCAAAATGCCGCCAAAACCAGCAAACCGACGGCCGCCTTAGGCAGGCGCACGCTCAACAAACCCTTATACGCTGTGACCAACACCAGCATCAGCGCACCCAGCAGCGAAGCCGCTTCCAGATAAAAACTCGACAACGGGCCCACGCGGTAGAAGGACAAAAACGGCGCGGCGCATATCCACAAGAAACAGCACCACAAAGGCAACAAACGTCTGTCCCATTCACTCTTAAGGTCGTCTGAAAAACGCATAAACATTATTTTCCCGCCTTTCTCTGCTGCTTCACAAAAGCCAGGCATGCAACAAAAAACACCAAACACGCCGTCAACGATAAAGCGGCACACACCACCTCGGCAGCACCCGCATTAAACAAACGCATCACCGCCTCGGCAAAATAAATCAAAATCAACATAGAACTATACTGGTAAGTATAAACTTTACCCTTCAAAATACCCGACAACGGCAGGCACAAAGGCAAAGCCTTCAGCGCAAGCCACGAACCGCCGCTGCGCAAAGGCGCAATCCACAGCTCCCAAGATAAAGAAAGGATAATCAAGAAAATCAAGCTGCCGCAAGCAGCCAGATAAGGCAAAGAAGATTTATGAGAAGAAGTATTCACGGATAAAGTTCAACAGGCATCGCGCCGAGTGTAAAATGCAGGATTATACAGAAAACCGAAACAGCCGTTGCAGCCCGACCGTTTCAGACGACCCCGGGCTACCGTCAGCATCCGTCGTATTGCTTTTCAAACTGCCCGACGAATCAAAAAGATATCCCGTCAGGCAGCCGAACATCCCGAAAAAATCCCCAAACAGGTTGAACCTTCACGCCTGCCCATAATCCTACTGATTTATTCTTTTGGTTCTCTATGAAAACAAACCATACCCTATTTTTCAAAACCGCAATTCTCCGTTTGTCCGCATTAGGCTTGGCATTCACGCTTGCCGCGTGTGCCGGCGGCCCATCCACCGGCCCCGTACCCGACGGCTACTACCGCGTCAAACCGGGCGACACCCTCAGCCAAATCGCCAAACGCTACGGACAAAACGTCAACACCTTGGCATCATGGAACAATCTGAACAACGCCTCACAAATCGAAGTCGGACAAGTCTTGCGCGTCCGTAAAAACGCCACCAACCGCCCCCGTTCCGGCAGTACCGACATCAGCAGCGCCAGAACCGTCGCCCCCGTCAACCGCCTAACCCTGCAATGGCCGGTCGACAACGGCAAAAATTCCATCATCCGCGGCTACGACAACGCGACCAACAAAGGCATCGACATCGGCGGCACACTCGGACAAAGCGTCAAATCCGCAGCAGCCGGAACCGTCCTCTACGTCGGCGAAGAAGTGCGCGGCTACGGCAAACTGATTCTCATCAGCCACAGCGACTTCTCCATCACCGCCTACGCACATAACGACACCATTCTGGTTCAAAAAGACCAAAAAGTCGCAGCAGGCCAGCCGATTGCCACCATGGGCAATAGCGACACAGACGGCGTCAAACTGCATTTCGAAGTCCGCATGAACGGCAAAGCCGTCGACCCGATGCAGTACCTGCCCGGCTGAGCCACATCCTAATAAAACCCAAACCAAGCCGCAGCCCGATTCCGACAAACGGATTACAGGTCGTCTGAAATGCGAAAACGCTTCTGTTTTAAGAGACAGAAGCGTTTTTTACAATTTGGCATTCTCGAGGAGATGCTGATGTACCTGCTGGCTACGCCTTGCCCAATCCCCCTTACTAACCTTTACAGGGAAGATATCCTCAAAACTCAAAACACAGATCAAATTAAAAAACAACATTATCAATAAGGGTCGTCTGAAACCCTCTATTCAGACGACCCAATTCTATTTATCCCCACCACCCTCAAACAACCATCCATAACGCATTTCCACCATTCATCATCGTTCATTTGTCCTATCTGCCTTTTTGATTTATGTTCAACTGGAAAAGTACACGAATTCGATGCCCATCACGGTAATCTGCCTACCGAGTCAACAACAGCAACCATATAAAAGAGACAATATGACAACCAAGCTATACGAGTCCCTGCAACGGGAAGCCGATTAAATCCTGATGTATGACGAAGACTACAATATCAATGCCCGTTTGGGACTGACCATATTGATCTACTACACGGGCGGCGGTTCGGTAGCGGGACAACGCAAGACGCTGGAAGCTGCCGAACGCTTTTATTCAAAGTACCATGGGTATTTGAAAATGCATTTTTGGACAGACATGCGCCGTTTTGCACGGCTCAATCCGACCGCATTTCAAAACAAAATAGACCGTACCATTAAAAATGCTGAAGCAGGACGCAGATTTTCATGTGTACTGACTTCTGATACGGAATATGGCCAAAGGGCTCCGGAATATCAGTTCAAAACCCTCTCCTCCCACCCAATAGATGAAAATGGATTGTCTTGCCTTCAAATTACCCTGCCTTTGTCCTTTTTATCGACCACTGCCCAACAGCAGGAATTCGAAGATTGGGTGGAATATGTTTGCAAACAGTTTGATATTTTCCACGGCTATGCCGGACTGACCCTTGCCCTCCCTGATTCCTACTATAAATACCAATTTTATGAATATGCTGTTACCAAACGTTATTGGGGGGGTAACACCTGATTCAGATTCACCCATAACCCTCCTTTGGTACGAAGGTATAAAATCTATCAGCTGGTACACACTTGTCGGTAAGGCGTTTCAGAATAAACTGAACAGCACGGAAATCCAAAACGTTTTGAACCATTATCGTGATATTACACTGAAGACTTATAACGGCACCATGGTATTCAAAGCAGGAAAATTCCCCGATTTGGGAGATAAAACCAAACCGTTGCCCGTTAATTACCTGGTAGTGAACAACCTGATGCGGCCGATACTGACGCAAAAGCTGAATGATTCGCTGCATACCGCCTTCGGCAACGGCAAAAACCGCTACTCAGCTTCCCAAGGCTATTACTAGCTGCATCGTTGGGATAATGCCAATTTTGAAAACGAGATTTTTGATCCTCAAGGGACGAAGCAGGAACTGATGCCTGTTTACCGTGAGAGACCGTTGGAAGCACCTTATGCCGGGATGTGGATACCCGACGATCTCGAGAATGCGATAGAACGACATTTTGAAGAAGGAGAAGTTTTTCCTGATAGAGGAGAGTATTACAAGTACCTCCAAAACGGCACAACGGAAATTGGGAAAGGCTATTGTATCTGGCGTTTGGTTAAACGGGACGATGGTGGCAGTGTGCTGCAGGCTTCAGAGTTTTAATGTTCCGATATTGCTGCGCCGACGTTTCAGACGACCCTAGTGGACTGTAGCCGTATAAGTTGTTCAGACTTCCCTAAGCCCTTTTATAGTTGTAAGCTTTGTCAGTAACTGCGCACCGCCGTCGACAGGAGCGATTCGCGATAGAGGTCGTCTGAAACCTGTGATCAGAAAATCTTAAAAACATATTGAAAGCATCTAAATTTTAGGATTCCATATAGGCTATAGCTTACTAATATAACTTTCTCAGCAATTCCAAAAAATTATCCGCCACTATCCCCACTTCTTCATCAATAGAATCAATATTATGATTGAAAAAACGAATTTTTCCGTCCAAAGATAAAATAATACTATCACCTGAAGGGGTATTCGCAATAGGTAACCCGTATTGTTTAAAATCTGGATATATATCAATAATGGAGTTAAGCTTATAGTCAGATTTAAAAGACAAAAAATGGTCTATAACTATATTATTACCCTTTATTCTAACTTTAGATGGAATTCCTCCATTGTGTTTAAGTAAAAATTGAATATAATTTTCATCAATTCGCCAGCCTAAATTATCTTGTAATTGGGCAATCTCATCAGGCTCGGGATTATTTGAATGATGCGCCTTAATTAAATTTTGTAAGGTTTTTTTATCCGGCAAAATTCCGTATTCTCTCATTTGCTGAACGTCAGTTTGACTCAAACCAAATTTTTTAAATTTAATATTCATCTTCAAATTACTCCTATAACCTATTTATTCAAACCATTTAAATTTTATATTTTATTTCTTTATATTATTCACAATAAAACAGGAATAATATGCAAGATATTTTACAGAAAACTTAAAATAGCGATACTATATGTTTGATTTTTTTATTAAAAATCCAATCTCTATAGATGAAATTATAGAATTTCTTGCCTCAGCCTTAGGCTGTTCTTCAAATAAAATTCTAGCAACCACTTTTGAAAAACTTAATGATCCAAGTTTTTCAGAAAATGATTTGAATGAAATATGCTGCCTTTGTATTTATTCTAACGTTAATGGTGATGCTTCTTGGCTTGTGAATTTATATCGGATTTCAGCAATAGATGATGAAATTAGAGATAAAATTATAGCAGTATCTCAACTCAAACATATTGTCTGTTATATCCCTAATGATGACTTTAATGGATATTTATTGACTGGAGAATCGAAAAATCCAATTCAAGTTTATGAAGATGAAGATATAGAAGAGGAAAATACATATCTATTTAACAAACCAATATCAACCTACTGAATATAAAAAAATTTTTGACTCAAGGATTTAAAACCCAAGGTCGTCTGAAAAATATTTCAGACGGCCTTACCTACACAAAACTCCAATGCAATTTACAATATTGCTTCTAAGATACTGATAATAAATTTGAATTTTATACTTCATAAAGCAAGCCAAAATTCCTTTGACGGCTATGTTAAACACCCAACCCCATCCATTCCCAAAGACAAAAAAATAAACCCTTACTGTTCTCCAGTAAGGGTTTATTGAAAATCTGGCACGCCCACGGGGATTCGAACCCCGGTTGCCGCCGTGAAAGGGCAGTGTCCTAGGCCTCTAGACGATGGGCGCGTAACCGAGTTGCGAACTATACATAAGCGTTAAAACGCTGTCAACGGGTTTGGGGGTTTTTATGGTCAAATCGGTTTCAGACGACCCTTCTGCGCCTTATCTTTGTATCCGCTTTGCCTGTATAATGCCGCTTTTAATGAAAAGGAAAACAAACCATGTGGTTCAAGCAGATCAGTTTTTATCCGCTCAACAAAGAAAAGCTGCCCGAAGCGGACGTACTTGCCGACAAACTTGCGGAGGCTGAATTTACCCGCTGCCAAGGTTTGGACTGGTCCAGCGAAGGCTTTGCCGCACCGGTTTCATTCTCTCCCGAACTCGTTTTCCCTGCCGATTTTACTTTGCGCGTCGCCCTGAAAAAAGAAGAAAAAATCCTGCCAGCCGGCGTCATCCGCGATATTCTGGAAGAGAAGGTGGCGGAAATCCAAAACAATGAAGCCCGCAATGTCGGACGCAAGGAAAAACAAGAGCTTAAAGAACAAATTACAGACGACCTGCTGCCCCGCGCGTTTACCCGCAGCAGCCGTACTGAAGCGGTGTTCAACACCCGCCACGGCTATCTGCTCGTCAACAACGCGGCTTCCGCTAAAGCGGAAAACATCCTGACCAAGCTGCGCGAAGCCTTGGGCGGTTTGGAAGCCTCGCTGCCGAATACCAAGCAATCGCCCTCTTCCCTGATGACCGAGTGGCTGTTGCAAGGGCATTGCGAAGGCGGTTTTGAATTGGACAGCGATTGCGAACTCAAAGGCGTAGGCGATGTTGTTCCCGTCGTCAAAGTATCCAAACAAGATTTAACCGCAGATGAAGTAGTTCAACACGTCAAAAACGGCAAAACCGTAACCCAACTGGGCTTGGTGTGGCGCGAACAAATCGCCTTCATCCTCACGCAAGACTTCACGCTCAAGCGTATCCAATACCTCGACGTATTGCAGGAAGAAGCCGAAAGCAACGGCGACGATGCCGCCAGCCTTGCCTTCGCTTCGCAAATCCTGATGGCGGAATCCGTCAGCACCATGTTGGAAGAGCTGGTTTCCTATTTGGGCGGCTGGCAAGACTAATTTTTCAGACGACCTTTACACGATAAAAGGTCGTCTGAAACCTACCTCCGATGGACAACCTTTATGTTTAAACACTTCGCATTCCTGCCGCTCGCCATTATGCTTGCCCTCCCTGCTTCGGCCGCCGTCCTGACTTCCTATCAGGAACCGGGCTGCACCTACGACGGCGATGTCGGCAAGGACGGCAAACCTGCCGGCAAAGGCACATGGCGCTGCCAAGACGGACGCAACTACACCGGCGCGTTTAAAAACGGCAAATTCGACGGTCAAGGCGTTTACACCGTCTCCGCCAACCGCGAAACCTTCATCGAGCCGTTCAATTCCAACAGCACCAAGTTCCGCAACATGGTACTGTCGGGCACGTTCAAAAAAGGCCTGGCACACGGCAAATTCACCGCCTCGCAAAACGGCGAAACCGTCTTCATCATGAAATGCGAAAACGGCATGATTAAAGAAGTGAAACTGCCCAAAACCAAATAACCCCGTCCCGCATTTTCAGACGACCTCCCCGCAGACGTCGTCTGAAAACCGCAAGAAACAAGGAAAACATTATGAGCATCAAGTCCGACAAATGGATACGCCGCATGAGCGAAGAGTTCGGCATGATCGACCCCTTCGAACCTAACCAAATCAAAGAAGCCAACGGTCAGCGCATCATCTCCTACGGCACGTCCAGCTACGGCTACGACATCCGCTGCGCCAACGAATTTAAAATTTTCACCAACATCAACAGCACCATCGTCGACCCCAAAAACTTCGACCCGAAAAACTTCGTCACCGTCGAAGACGACTGCTGCATCATCCCGCCCAATTCCTTCGCACTGGCGCGCACGGTCGAATACTTCCGCATCCCGCGCAACGTCCTGACCGTCTGCTTGGGCAAATCCACCTACGCCCGCTGCGGCATCATCGTCAACGTCACCCCGTTCGAGCCGGAATGGGAAGGCTATGTTACCCTCGAGTTTTCCAACACCACCCCCCTGCCCGCCAAAATCTACGCCGGCGAAGGCGTAGCACAAGTCCTCTTTTTTGAGAGCGACGAAATCTGCGAAACTTCCTACAAAGACCGCAACGGCAAATACATGGGACAAACCGGCGTTACCCTGCCAAAAACCTGATGATGGCAACCTGCCGCCCGTCTTTTACAGACATGACGGGCATTAGAAAAAACAAATCCGACGGCATCGGGTTTACCGTATCCGAATCCGTCCGAGGTCGTCTGAAAACTTAAATCCGGCGTTTCAGACGACCCTTTTCATATCCGCCGCAAAGCCCGCCGCCCAACGCTTCCATTGTGAAAATATCCTTAATTTGGTTTACAATGACGCCATTTCCAAATCTTACCGAGAGAACAAAATGTTAGACATCCAACAGCTCCGCAGCCACACCGCAGCCGTCGCCGAACGTTTGGCGCAGCGCGGTTACGAGTTTGATACCGCACGTTTCAATGAGCTTGAAGAAAAAAGACGTCAGTTGCAGATTAAGGTAGAAGATCTACAAGCAACAAGAAATGCCGTGTCTAAAGATATTGGCGGATTGCGTTCTGAACAAAAGAAATTAGAAAAATCTCCCGATTATACTCCGACCATTGCATTGTCCTTGGTAGGCGCTTTAATTGGTGGAGTTGTAGCAAAAGAGGGCTCGAAATTTCAAGCTGCGTTATTGGGTGCAGGTATCGGTGCAGGAGCAAGTGAAATTATCAAAGCGCTCAACAGTAATGAACCAGAATATATTGTGCAGCAAGATGGAGTGATTGATGCCCTCGTACACGATGGAACAATAATTGTTAATTCATCAAAAACCGATTTGGAGCAGGCAGCCGCCGATTTGGATGCCGTTCAGAAAGAATTGGACGCATGGTTGTTGAGCATTCCCAACCTGCCGCACGAAAGCGTCCCCGTCGGTAAAGACGAAACCGAAAACGTCGAAGTCCGCAAAGTCGGCACGCCGCGCGAATTTGACTTTGAAATCAAAGACCATGTCGATTTGGGCGAACCTTTGGGCTTGGATTTCGAAGGCGGCGCGAAACTGTCCGGCGCACGCTTTACCGTCATGAAAGGTCAAATCGCCCGCCTGCACCGCGCGCTGGCGCAATTCATGCTCGATACGCACACGCTGAAACACGGCTACACCGAGCATTACACGCCCTACATCGTGGACGACACCACCCTGCAAGGCACGGGCCAACTGCCTAAATTTGCAGAAGATTTGTTCCATGTTACCCGCGGCGGCGACGAGAGCAAAAAAACGCAATACCTGATTCCGACCGCCGAAGTGACGCTGACGAATACCGTTGCTGACAGCATTTTGGCGGAAGGCGATTTGCCGCTGAAGCTGACCGCCCATTCCCCATGTTTCCGCTCCGAAGCGGGCGCATACGGCAAAGACGTGCGCGGTCTGATTCGCCAACACCAGTTCGACAAAGTGGAAATGGTGCAAATCGTTCATCCCGAAAAATCATACGAAGCGTTGGAAGAAATGGTCGGTCACGCCGAAAACATCCTGAAGGCTTTGGAACTGCCCTACCGCGTGATTACCCTGTGTACCGGCGACATGGGCTTCGGCGCGACCAAAACGTATGACTTGGAAGTTTGGGTTCCCGCGCAAAACACCTACCGCGAAATCTCAAGCTGCTCCAACTGCGAAGATTTCCAAGCCCGCCGCATGAAGGCACGCTTCAAAGACGAAAACGGCAAAAACCGCTTGGTACACACCTTAAACGGCTCCGGCTTGGCAGTAGGCCGTACTTTGGTTGCGGTTTTGGAAAACCATCAAAACGCCGACGGCAGCATCAATATTCCTGCCGCTTTGCAGCCTTATATGGGCGGCGTGACCAAACTGGAAGTCCGATAAACCGTGTAGCCGCATTCCATTACCAACATATCAAAAGGTCGTCTGAAACCCTTAAACAAGGTTTCAGACGACCTTTTCGTTATCGGCTGCCGCTGCCGAAATCAAAGCAACCATATCGAGCTCCGAAGCGCGACGGCTCAATGCGTTATTACTGATTGTGCTGGCGGAAATATGCCCATTCTTCAACGACCGTACCGTCCGGCAGATGGCAAAGCGCATATTCGCCGCCGTCTTTGTCTTTTTTCATTTCCAATTTCCCGCCCTGCTTCACGCAAAACTCAGAAGCCGGATTTGCCGCGCCGACTGTCGGCGCTTCTTGTTGGGCGGATGTATTGCAGGCTGCCAAAACCGTAGCGGCGGCAATGCTCAAAACAACAGGTTTCATCATATTATTTCCTTTCGATATTGTGATTCAGACGACCTCAGCCCGAATTTCAGAGAACGATTCTCTAAAGTGCTGAAGCACCAAGTGAATCGATTCCGTACTATCTGTACTGTCTGCGGCTTCGTCGCCTTGTCCTGATTTAAAGTTAATCCACTATATTTCTTCCAAACGAAAAGGTCGTCTGAAAACGGAAACAGCGTTGCCGCCGCTTTTCAGACGACCTTCAACCGTATTTATCGGTTCGACCCTTTGACCATATCCATCAAAAACAGGCGGCAGTCTAAGTTGCCGTTGTAGAGCGGGATTTTGCGTTTGGGTGAAAGGCGCATGAATTTCGGCATATCGCGGTCGCCGGTAAACATTCCCGCCAACCAGCCTGCGTAATGCTGCTTCAGCCACGCGCCCAACTGCGGATAAAGGGCTTGCAGGGCTTGGACTTCGGCAAGGCGGACGCCGTAAGGCGGATTGGAAATCAAAATGCCGCCTTCCCCGTTCGGACGGGTATCCTGCGCGTCTTTGACTTCAAAACGGATAAACGTGTCCACCTCGGCAGCTTGGGCGTTGGCAACAGCGGCGCGGATCATATAGCGGTCGTTGTCGCTGCCTGAAATCGGGGCAGGCGCGGGGCGGATTTGTGTTTCGGCTTCGTGTTGCAGCTTTTTCCAAAGGGCGGCATCGAAGTTTTTCAGCTTTTCAAACCCGAAACGGCGCATCAAACCGGGCGCGCGGCGGGTGGCAATCCACGCGGCTTCGATGACGATGGTGCCGCTGCCGCAAAACGGATCTTGGAAAGGCTGCGTACCGTCATAGCCCGCTAGCAGCAGCAGCCCCGCCGCCAAGTTCTCGCGCATCGGCGCTTCGCCCGTGTCTTGACGGTAGCCGCGTTTGAACAAGGCTTCACCGGACGTGTCGATAAAAATCTGAATGTCGCGCTCGTCGATAAAGGCATGGATGCGGATGTCGGGGCGGATTTTGTCGACACTGGGGCGCGCGTCGCAAGCGTCGCGGAACACGTCGCACACGGCATCTTTGATTTTCAACCCGACAAAATCCAAACTTTTGACTTGGGCGCGTTTGCCTTCTACTTTAACTTTGAAGGTTTGTTCCAAGTCGAACCAATCCGTCCAGCGGATGTTTTTCGCCGCTTTGTAAATGTCTTGCTCACTGCGGTAGCCGCTTTTGGTCAGGCGCAACAGCACTCGGCTTGCGGTACGCGAATGCAGGTTGATGCGGTACACCTGCTCCATGCCGCCTTTGCACGCGACGCCGCCGTCAACGGCGCGGATGTCTTGGCATTTGAGTTGTTCGAGTTCTTGGGATAAAGGGGCTTCGAGACCGCGCGGGCAGGTAACGAAGAGGGAATAAGTGGTCATGCGAACCTTTCGGATGGGCGGCGTATCCAGACTTCCTTTGCCGCGTATTGCTCCGCCGCCGCTTGGAGGGACGCGCGGATAAAAATGTGATGGACGTGATTATAAAGGATATAAAGGCAAAAGGTCGTCTGAAAACTGAACTGCCCCCCAAAAGTTGGACATCCCCTCCAACTCACAAGGTGCAGTTTTTTTATGAGCAAATAT
>CALDNV010000059.1:0-12357 GCA_937914605.1 uncultured Neisseria sp. | reverse complement strand
CGTACCATCGGCGCGACAACATGGGCAGAGTACAAAAAATACTTTGAGAAAGACCCTGCCCTGACCCGCCGTTTCCAAGTGGTGCAAGTGGATGAGCCCGACGAAAACAAAGCCATCAACATGCTTAGGGCACTGAATGCTTCCTTGGAAAAACACCATAACGTAATTATTCTCGATGAAGCAATTCAGGCAGCCGTGAAACTTTCCCACCGCTACATCCCTGCACGCCAACTTCCTGATAAAGCTGTCGGCTTGATTGATACCGCTTGCGCACGAGTTGCTGTCAGCCAGCATGCTGTTCCCGGCAGTATTGAATTTTTGCGGAAGAAATCCGAGGCATTAAAACTTGAACAAGCAAATTTGGAACGTGAGAAAAAACTCAGTTTCGATTCTGAAACACGGATAACCAATATCGGCAAAGAATTAACTGAAGTCGAAGGTCGTCTGAAAAAATTAGAAGACAGATGGAAATCTGAAACAGACTTGGTTACTGAGCTGTTAGAAGTACGCGAACAAATCATGCAAGCGGAAGAAGGAACGGCTGAGAAAGAAACCAAGCAGCTGCATACCCGCCAAAAAGAGTTGGTTAACAAACTGAAAAAACTGCAAGGCATCCAACCGCTGGTTATGCCCTTAGTGGACAGCCGTACCGTTGCCGACGTTGTAGCTGACTGGACAGGTATTCCCGTCGGAAAAATGATGAAAGATGAAGTTGAGGCGGTCTTGCAACTTGCCGATACTTTAAACAAACGCATCATTGGCCAACGTCACGGCTTGGATGCAATCGCCCGTCGTATCCAAACATCACGTGCGAATCTGGATAACCCCAACAAACCTATCGGTGTTTTCATGTTGGCAGGCCCTTCAGGCGTGGGTAAAACCGAAACAGCATTAGCTCTAGCCGATACATTGTACGGCGGTGAACAAAA
This sequence comes from uncultured Neisseria sp., assembly GCA_937914605.1. GTDB lineage: Bacteria > Pseudomonadota > Gammaproteobacteria > Burkholderiales > Neisseriaceae > Neisseria. The sequence goes on along the minus strand of CALDNV010000059.1, from coordinate 11,428 downwards.
CGTAATTACCATCAATATGAGCGAATATCAGGAAGCTCATACCGTATCCACCCTGAAAGGCGCTCCTCCGGGCTATGTCGGTTATGGTGAAGGCGGCGTACTGACAGAAGCCGTACGACGCAAACCTTATAGCGTCATCTTGCTTGATGAAGTAGAAAAAGCACATCCGGATGTGCATGAAATCTTTTTCCAAGTATTCGACAAAGGTTGGATGGAAGATGGTGAAGGCCGTTATATCGATTTCAAAAATACCATCATTATCCTGACTACCAATGTAGGTACGGATTTAATTATGGATATGTGTGATGACCCTGAAATGCTGCCTACTCCGGAAGGTTTAAATAAAGCCTTGCGTGCTCCCATGCTGAAAACTTTCCCTGCCGCGCTACTAGGCCGCATGCAAGTGATTCCCTACTATCCGTTATCTGACGATATGCTCTCAAAAATTGTGAAATTGCAATTAGGCCGTATCGTAGACCGAATTAAAGATAACCACGGTATCGACCTTCACTACACGCCTGAAGTGCTCAAGCTGATTACTTCGCGCTGCACAGAAGTTGAGTCAGGTGGCCGCATGATTGATGCGATTCTGACCAATACAGTTTTACCGCAAATCAGTCGTGAACTGCTTACTTGTGCAACTCAAGGCAAACAAGTTTTAAGTGTAAATATTGATGCAAGTAACCATGACTTTACTTATCAATATAAATATAAACCTCGAAAGAAAAATACTTTATAATTTTAGAAAATATTAAAAAAATTTAGTCTTTCTAATTAATTATAACGAACCTATTTATTTCTCCAGTAGTCATATATTGCATGACTGCTTGAAGTATTTGTTGTCAGACGTAATCAATATTGATGGACTTGAAGGCAATTTAAGATGCATAAACAACTAATAAAATATATATCATTCTTAATGATATCCTTAATGGTAAGCTCATGTGCTTCCGACCATAAACCGCCTAAAGAATCCGATGAGAGCGGAGAAAAAATTGATGTACAAATCATAGTTTCCCCTGATGCGAATCCTAATATAGTTGGCCAACCTTCTCCCATCAGATTGGATTTATATCAGTTGTCTTCTGACGGGGAGTTCAAAAAATCAAACTATTTTGAACTTACCAACAACGCCAAAGAAAATTTAGGTGAGAAGTTAATCCAGCAAAACCAATTCATGCTGCATCCTGATACAGTTACCATATTGCCGATTAAAATGGATTCCCACCTGAAATATCTGGGTGTAGTCGCAAGTTATCGAGATTTGGATAACAGTCAATGGCAATTGGTATTATTGAAGCAGAAGAAAAAATGGTATCAGTTTGGCAAACATTATTTCTATGTAAATGTCGGCAAAAATAAATTAACCCAGTTATCAAAGTCAGAAATGAAGGACTTGTTGAAAGAATATAAAGAACGGCACCCTGACGATAAAAAAATTAAAGAAAATGGAAAAACTCGTAAATACGGCAATGACCTTAGCAAAGGCGTTTTCCGTGAAGAAAAATAATAACTAAAAGATTAAGGATAAAAGGCATGGCAATAGAAGCAAAAGTAGTTTGGTCTGAGGGTATCTTTATTACCCCTCAACATTTCCAACAATTTGAACGTTACCTTGAATCCGGTCTACGCCAATTAGCCGTTTCTCAAGAGGGTCATTTTTGGGGATTCTCTTCGCTGGTATTAAATTCAGACGGCCTCAAACGGGGGGTAATCGGTATTAATGAAGCAGAAGGTGTTTTTCCTGATGGTTCTGTATTTTTATTCTCTCAAAAACAGCTTGAGAATTTGAGTTTAAAAGTTCCTGCAAATATTAAAGACACCAAAATCTGCCTTGCCGTTACCCTGCCTTCTTCTGTAAATAATGAGATTTATTTCCCAGATCAGGACTCTTCAGACTCATGTCGCTACAAAGCTTTTAATAAAACTCTAGCAGACACTACAAATACTGAATTAGATGGTCGCCAAGTAACACTGGCAGATCTTAATCCGATGTTGGTTTTAGAAAACGACTTAACCAGCGGACAAACTGCCCTGCCCATTGCGCTTATCCGATCCAGCTCTGCAGACTTTGAAATTATTTTAGATGAATCATATATCCCGCCTTGCCTCGGAAGCCAAAAACAACCACACCTGAAAGCTTATATTTCAGAAATTTATGGTTTATTGATGCAAAAAAGCAATAGTCTGGCCAATGCAGTGAACGATCCTAATACCGGCGGCTCTGTTGAAGTTATGGATTTCATGATGCTTCAAACCATTAATCGTTATTTGGCATATTTGCATCATGAAAATGAAGGGGCACGACAAACGCACCCTGAACAATTATTCATTAATTTATCCAAACTATGTGCTGATTTAATGACCTTCCTGCCTTCTCGCAAAGTAGGCGATATCCCTGTCTATGAGCATAATGACCTAGCCTCATGCTTTGGCAAATTATTTTTCAATCTGCGTAAATCATTATCCATCGTTCTTGAACAACGCGCGATTAGGATTCCGCTGGATATGCGTGATGAAGCCACTCGCGTTGCTCAAACACCAGATCAAAGCCTATTGGATAAAGCCTCATTTGTCCTTGCTATCAAAGCCGATATGCCGAACGAAGCATTGCGCCAAAAAATTCCGAGCGTAGTAAAAATAGGTACTGTGGAGAAAGTAAAAGAATTGGTTGCTTACCATCTGCCTGGAATCAGGGTTCATGCTTTGTCTGTAGCACCCCGAGAATTGCCATACCACAGCGGTTATGTCTATTTTGAATTGGACAAAAAGCACGAGCTGTGGGACATGTTTGATACTTCATCAGGCATGGCCTTCCATTTAGCCGGTAATTTTCCGAATTTAGATGTTGAATTTTGGGCAATCAAGTCTTTAAGTTAATTTGGTTCAATTTGGAATTTCATTATGGATAACCAGAATAATGCTGCTCACAGCACCACAAATATTTATAACCCATTGATTGAGGCGGCCAAACCGGTTTTTATCTTAGTCAATGCGATGCAGCAGACTACCAGTCAATTGTCTACGGACAGTTTGATCAACAAATTTTCTCTCTTAATCAATAATTTTGAAGAAAATGCTGAAAAAAATGGAGCAAGATACGACGCTATCCAAGCTGCAAAATACTGTCTATGTACATTCGTAGATGAATTGGCTGTTCGTGCAGGCTGGGCAGATGAAACCTGGTCAAAAAACAGTCTGTTGGTATCTTTTTATGACGAAACATGGGGCGGGGAACGTTTTTTTGAGATTATTCAAAATTTGAAACAGGATCCGGATAAGAATATTGATTTATTAGAGTTTATGTACTTGTGTTTGCAGTTTGGCTACAAAGGCAAATATCAAGTGTTAAATAGCGGCGAACTCGAAATCGACAAAATCAAAAGAGATTTGCTCGCTTTAATTCATAGTAAACGACCGGATCAAACTGCCGATCTTTTCAAACACAATCCAATAATCACAAATACTATCCAACGAAAACAAAGGCTTTCTATTCCTTTATGGGTTGTAGGTGTTTTAGGGGCAGTCGTCTTGGGGGTAGGCTATTTTGCAATGCAATGGTCTTTAGGTGATGACTTTGATGTTGCCAGTACAAAAGTTAACAATCTCAAACTCCCTTCTGTTACGGCTAAACAGCAAGAAACACAAAGTACTGTTCGACTACGTCCTTTATTGGAAAATGAAATTGCTAGAAAGCTAGTCTCTGTAGAAGACTTTCAAGATAGAAGTACAGTCACTATTTTGGGTGACGGTCTCTTTGAGTCTGGTTCTGCACAAATTCAAGACCAATATTACCCTGTCTTAGCAAGAGTCAGCCAAGCTTTGGATAGCGTAGAAGGGCAAATCGTAGTGACCGGATATACTGACAATCAGCCCATTCAGAGCTTGAACTTCCCATCTAACTGGCATCTCTCTCAAGCTCGTGCAGATGCAGTAAAAGAAATTTTATTGAATTACATCAAAAATGGCGGAGCTCGTATTCGTTCAGAGGGACGTGGTTCGACCGATCCTGTTGCTCCAAATGATACTTTGGAAAATAGAGCCAAAAACCGAAGGGTTGAAATTACCCTATTCACAACTGGAACCGGCCCCAAACTGGGTAGTGCAGTAGAAGTAAAAACCAATACTTCCACTACTCAGCCAAGCAGTGATGTAAGTACACATCAATAATCTGAAATTGGATTGATACGGAAAAACAAATATGAAAAAAATTCTTTATTTTCTAGGCTCCCGTTCTTTATGGGTAATGCTGGGTATCGCCGGTCTGATTATATTGGTATGGTTTATCGGCCCACTGATTTCCATAGGTGAAATCCGTCCTTTAGCAAACAAGACTATTCGCCTTGCCGTGTGTGCAGCCATTATCGGCATTTGGTTGGCTAAAGCCATATTTCGCCAATATCGTGAATCACGTCGAAACGCTGCCTTACTGAAGGAAATTCGTGCAGCACAAGAACCCATTTTAAAAAATGCAAGCGATGTCAGCTCAATGAGCCGTCAGTTTGCCGAAATGGATAAAGTACTGAAAAACGCAAAATTTTCCAGATCTAAAAATAGTTTATTGGCAAGATTGGAAGAGGGGCAATATCTTTATCAAATGCCGTGGTACGTTGTTTTAGGTGCTGCCGGTTCTGGTAAAACAACAGCATTAAAACGCTCTGGTCTCAACTTCCCTCTAGAAAGCACTTTAGGAACATCTGTAAGCGGCTTGGCAGGGACGCGCGATTGCGATTGGTTTTTATCCGATGAAATCGTACTTCTCGATACTGCAGGCAGATTGTCTTTACATGACAACCACAGCAATAAGGACTCCAGCGACTGGGAAGAATTTGTATCCCTGCTGAAGCGCTACCGCCCCAAACAACCTATCAACGGTGTAGTAGTTACCGTAGGCGTGGACGACCTTTTAGGCGGTAAAACCAATATTACCGAAATTTCTGCAGAACTTCGCAAAAGAATCCACGAAATGCATACCAAATTAGGTATACATTTCCCTGTTTATCTTATGATAACCAAACTGGATTTGCTGCATGGTTTTGACAAATTCTTCAATCATCTGACGGAAGAACAAAGAAACCAATATTTGGGTATTTCTCTTTCTGATACAGAAGGGATGGAAACTCCAATTGCCACTGCTTCCAATGCTTTATCGGAAGTTGTTGATAAACTGCGCTCTTCTATGTTGGGCACCATCCATCAATTGGAATCTTCTGAAGATAAAGCAGCGGCTTTTGCTTTCCCTGAAGAATTTGAACGTCTTAATCAGGCGGTACTTTCTCTATTTAAAGAATTATCTAAATCTTCAAAATTTGAGCAACCTATCTCGTGGAGAGGTGTTTATTTCTCAAGTGGCACCCAAACGGGACAACATTTCAATCCCATCTTGGATGGCTTGCAAAACGATTTCCAATTATCGAAAAAATACTTGGATTCGGATCGAACCAAAACTCAAAACAACGAGCGAAGCTTTTTCCTGCACAGACTGTTCTCTGATGTCATCCTTAGTGAAGCAAACCTGGCAGGAGAAAATAAATCTTGGTTTGTCAAAAAACAAATGCTCTATTGGTTAGGCATTGGAGCTATTGTCACCATAGTCGCTGCCTGCTTAGCCATGATGCTGAACAGTTATTCGAATAATCGCTCATATCTTGAGCAGGTTGGCGATAAAGCAACCAAACTGGGTCAAGAGGCGAAGAAATACACAGAAGCCCCCGACCTTCTTAAAGCAGTAACATTTGCAGAACATGTCAAAGATACGACCAGCAGCAGAGAGATTCCCGATCTGTCTTCTCCTCCCCTCAGCTATCGTATGGGCCTTTATCAAGGCGGGCAAATGGAAGACGTTGGTGAATCTGCTTACCGCAGAATCCTTCAAGACAATGTGATGCCGTTAATCAGTTTCAAATTAGATGAGCTTCTGCGTACAACCAGCGGCTCAGACGGCATCAATGGTTACAATGCTTTAAAAGCTTATCTGATGATGTACGACAAAGAGCATTTTGATGCCGCTTTTATGCAAAACTGGCTGATGACTAATTTGTCTAAAGCAGAATCTTCAGGCATGAGTGAGCAACAGAAAAAATCTCTTGAGAAAGCTTTAAACCAAATACTTTCCAAACAAAGCATTACTCCCAGCGTACCCTATGATGAAGAATTGGTAGAACGCCGCAGGCAGGAAATTGCACAAAGAGATATTGCCACTATGGTACTGGAAGATACCATCAACACAGTCGCCCTCTCAGGCAAAGAAGGAATCACACCTGTTTCTTTTTCAAGCATGGGCGGCGTACAAAGCCACTTATTGTTTCGTCGCAAAACCGGCGGAGCTTTAAAAGAACCGATTAACTTCATTTATACCAAAGAAGCTTACATTACCAAAGTCTTGCCTACTATGGTCAAGTCGGCAGAACAGTTTTTTAATGAAGACAACTGGGTATTGGGTAGTTATGCATCACAAAGCCAAAGCAAAGCTTCTGTTCTTTCAGATGCTCAAAAGCTTTATTTCGGCAATTACATCAAGGCATGGAATAACTATTTGTCTGATTTGTCATTGGTTACGCCCAAGTCATCTCGAGAAAGTATTCAGATTGCCAAGCTTTTATCAGAGAAAAATTCTCCTTTAGTCAATATTATCAAAGGTATCAGCGACAATACGACGCTTACCATTGATAAAAAGATAACGGATAAAGCAGACAGTAAAATTGCCGACTGGTTAAATAGAGCAGGACTGTCAAAGCTCCTAGATGCTGAAGGAGAGGCAAATGTAAAAAATGAATTGTCTGCTTTAAAACTGGCCACTCCCGTTGATGATGCTTTTGCGGATTTCCATAGTTTAACTGAAACCACAAATGATCAACCTCCGGCAATTAACAGTGTTACTGAAGCCATTAATGATTTGTACGTTTATCTGGTTGCCGTTAATGTCGCAGTCGAAAAAGGGGTAGATTTGCCTCCTGATGATCCGTTTGTGAAATACAAAGCTGAAGTAAACCGTCTTCCTATGCCCTTCCGTCCGATGTTGGACAGCTTTTCTGAGATTATTTTGAAAAATACAGACAAGATTGTTGATGAAAAGCTCATGTCCACCTTGGAAAAACAGTTGGCAACCGTAACAAACAGTTGCCAAGAAATACACGAACAGGGTTACCCTTTTGACAGAGGTTCTGAAAACAATGTTGCCTTAGAAAGCTTCAGCAACATATTTGGTCCAAACGGCATGTACAGCAAGTTTACCAATTTATCAGGTGAAGCCGCCGTATTGGCACGTTCAGAAAAACTGGAAACCTTGACTGCTAAAAACAGCGCATTTAAAGACCGTTTTTCCAGGCTGAACGACATAGTGGCAATCCGACAAGGATATTTTGACAAAGGCTCGGAAACACCCACTTTTGACTTTACAGTCAAAGTCTTGATTCTTGACTCCAGCTTGGAAAGTGTGAATGTTTCTTATGCAGGGAAAAGCTATGTATACAGTCACGGTCCAGTCAATCCTGCAACCTTTACTTGGCCTTCAAAAGAAGAAAACGCCTTGGCAAAAATAGATATTTCCTCTCCTCAAATCAATAGTGCGGGTATCAGTTCAACCGGACCGTGGTCAATATTCCGCCTGATTGAAAAAGGGAAAATCATCCGCCAGACAGGAAACACTACCGTTGTCGAATACAACATCCAAGGCAAAAACGTTGTACTTGAATTTACTACTTCCACAGCCTTCAATCCCTTTAATTTAAACAAATTAAGGAATTTTCAGTGCGTTTGATGGTCATAATAAGAATGTAAGCAGGTCGTCTGAAACCACTCATTCCAACATGCTTCTGCCGCAACCCTATGCATGATTGAAAATAGAAAAACCGACACTCAAGCGAAATTGGTTTTTAATGTCAACAAGGAATTTCCCGAAATGAATAGAACAGTCGTTGCTCATACACCTTTGGGATCACAACTTTTATTCAAAAAAATGCTTGGAACAGAATTTGTTTCCAACCTTTTTGAATTTAATATCACTTTGGTTTCCAAAGATTCCAATTTACAAGGCAAGGATATTATCGGTCAGCCTATAACATTGGAAATTGACACAGAAGCAGGCAGCCCGCGCTATCTGAACGGTTTGGTTACCGACTTCGGTTACATTGGCGAAGATGAAGACGAAGAAGACTATCATGCCTACACCTGTACAGCCCGTCCGTTTATGTGGTATCTCACCCAAAATACGGACAGCAGGGTATTTGTCGACAAGTCCGTTCTGGATATTGCCAATGAAGTCTTGTCGCCGTTCGGCTTTCCCTTCCAGGTAAAATGCCAAAAAGGCTATCGTACCAGAGGATTTTGTGTCCAATATCAGGAAAACAGTTTTAATTTCCTAAACCGCCTGTTTGAACAGGAAGGCATCTACTATTATTTTACCCACAGCAACGGTTCGCACGAGCTCGTTATCGCTGATGATGTCGGTACTCTAGAAGCCATTCCTTCTCCCAACATTCCTTACCATTCCAAAAATACTGCGCCCGGTGCACCCAACATCGCCTATATCGATGTTTGGGAGGAACGTGATGCCCTGAAATCCAGCCAGTTCGTAACTCAAGAATACAACTATAAAAACGCCAAAGTCCCAATGAAATCTTCTGATTCGGTTCACGATTTCAGTTCTGTTCCTATGGAACATTATGATTTTTATACCGGCTTTAGCGATGTATCCGAAGCACAAAACTACAGTCAGGTACGCAGTGAAGATCTAAAAAGCCAAACCAAGATCATTACCGGTTCGGGTACTGCCTTGACAGTAGCTCCGGGTTATACGTTTACCCTGAGCAAACACCCGCATTCCTCATCCAATACCGAATACACCATTCTGAAAGCAGATTATGATTTTGAAGAAGCCGGCTATACTACCGGCGACCGTATCGGCAAATTCAGAATTTCGTTCCGCGTATTGCCCAAATCCTACCCATACCGCCCTCCCCTTAAAACGCCGAAACCCAAAGTATTGGGTACACAGGCGGCTACGGTAACAGGTCCTGCCGGAGAAGAGGTTTATACCAATGAGTATGGCGATATTAAAGTCCAATTCCATTGGGACCGCTACGGCAAAATGGATGAAAACAGCTCCAACTGGGTTCGGGTAACGCAAGGTTCTGCCGGAGCGGGATACGGCTCTATCAACACACCGCGTATCGGTGAAGAAGTGCTGGTTGACTTCATCAACGGCGATGCCGACCGACCGATTGTATTGGGTCGTCTGTACAACAGCGCAATGTCGCCGCCATGGGGCTTTCCTGCCGCGGCCAAGCAGTCCGGTATCAAAAGCAAGAGTTTCAATTCGCCATTGTCCAACTTCAACGAATTGATGTTCAACGATACTGCCGGTTCCGAGATGGTCAATTTCCAAGCGCAAAAAGACCTGACCTCGCTGGTTAAAAATAACGAAACCCGCAACGTCAACAACGACCGCACCACCACGATCGGTAACAACGAAACGGTTACGGTAGTAGGCGATCGGGCGAAAACCGTCCAAAAAAACGAAACGGCTTCGATTACCCAAAACCGCACAAAATCGGTAGGTCAAAACGAGACCTCCAGCATTACCCAAAACCAAAGCATTAGTGTGGGTGACAACCAAAGTACCAGCGTAGGTAAAGACCAAAGCGTCAACGTGGGTAAAAACCGCAGCCGTTCTGTTGGCTTGAACGAAAAAGTAGGCATAGGTCAGAGTCAAGCGCTGACTGTCGGACAAGATCAGAACGTTGCTGTCGGCAAAAACCAAGCGCTGACCGTCGGCGCCAACCGCAACAAGACCGTTGTTGCCAACGAAGTCAGCAGTATCGGCGGCAACAAACAGGAAACCGTCAGCCTGAACGGTATGAACAATGTCGGCATCGGACAGATGACCAACATCGGTGCCGGTTATATGCTGAACGTCGGTGCAGGCTGGATGACTAATGTTGTCGGTGCAGAAATGCATAGCGTCGGCTTGGTGATGGGTCTCAACGCCGGTATGAACATCGGCCTCAACGCAGGTCGAAACATCACCCTGTCCGCAGGCAAGAAAATTACCATACAAGTCGGTAGTTCCATGATTTTGATTGATAAAAACAAAATCAGCATCGTCAGCAAAACGATCAAGATCGTCGGCACCAAAGTAGTGGACATCGACGGCAAAAAAGTCGATATCAACTAGAGAAGATATGCCATGTTTGAGTTGCAGAACTTTACCTGCTTTCATACGCAGCAGTTTAAAAACATCGACCAAACAGATCGGGCTTATGATGTAGTCGTCGCCAAAGTCAGCTACGAGTTTGAAATTGACCCGGAAACAGGAAAAACGGAGCTTGCGTTTGCCCGTAAGCAAACGCCGCTCACGTTTGCCGATACCTATTACGGCGATCCTTCGCAAACCTCGACTCAGTTTGAAAGCGACTTCAGCCTCTACAAGCCCAAAACCGACTTGGTCGTCAATGCCACCGCCTATGCACCCGACGATGTTCCCTCTCGTCAATTTACCGTATCCGTAAGTATCGGCGATTACCAAAAAAGCCTGGCGCTTACCGGGGAACGTTACTGGGTGCGGGAGGCGGCAGGATGGTCTTTGAGCGAACCCGACCCCATCCTTTCCCTGCCTATCCGCTATGAGTTTGCCTTTGGCGGCAGCGCAGTCGAAGACGACCACACAGGCTATCAGCAGAACGCCATCGGTATCGGCTATTATCCGAAGGCCGAACTCAAAAAAAACGGGTTCAAGCGGACGCTGAAAGCGCATCAAATCTACGACCCCGCACACCCCGTGCGAGATCCGTCCGATAAAGCCGCGCCCGAAGGCTTCGGCTTTATGCCCCGTTATTTCGCACTGCGAGCCAAACATACCGGCACTGCCGATGCGCAATGGATAGCCAACCGTGCCCCGCTACTGCCCGAAGATTTTTCTATGGCTTATTGGAACGGCGCCCATCCCTCGCTGCAGCTTCCCCATCTGAAACCCAACCATATTTACGAACTGACCTTTACCGGCATGGTGCATTCCTTCCAAGCACCCAACCAACGCTTTACCGTTGATTTGCCAGTAGAAACCGTGTTCGTCCACGCCCATACGGCAACCAACTCGTCACTGTGCAAAGATATGGTATTGGACACCATCCTCGTCGATGTAGAACAACGCCGCATTGATTGCAGCTACCGCACATCTTTTCCCGAAGAACTGGAAATTGCAGCATGCCAGCTCAGATTTATCGCCCGACACGAACGGGCAGACCAAATCGCGGCCGCCCAAGCTTGTCAGGATTCGCAGGATGAATTTATCCCAATCCCGCCATCTTTGGCAGCACACGTATAAACCACGCATAGGTCGTCTGAAACCCTAAACCCTCATTCACCCAGCTTTCAGACGACCCCATCCCCAACAGGAGCAAGCCGCCATGGCATTCAATAAAATCGCCCG
>CALDNV010000058.1:0-6341 GCA_937914605.1 uncultured Neisseria sp. | reverse complement strand
TCCTGCGGACGGATTTCAAACGCTGCGCGCTGGTTGAGGTAGGAGGACAGCGGCAAGGAGGAATCGGTGGAGGTGGCGGTGATTTCGACGCGGTAGGCGGTGTTGACGGCTTCGGAGGCGGTGAAGGATTTGACGGAGAGGGAGGGGGAGAAACGGGCGAAGGTCAGGTGGTAGGATTGGCGGGCAGTCATGGCGATCTGGATGATTTATGATGAAAGTTTAAACATAAATTAAAAGGGTACGCAAGACAAATGATTAATGATAAGCGGCAAAAATGTCGTATGGATGGTTTCTGAAAGTGATGGGGAATTAGATTGGGGCTGGAAGACGACCTTTTTGTGACGATCATTCTGATTTTATGCTGTTGGGTAGGTTTGGTGGTGAGTCGCGCAAGCAGACTTATGATTTTCTAAAACGGCATAGAAAAAGGTCGTCTGAAACCCTGAAATGAGGTTTCAGACGACCTTTTGCATGGAAACCGGATTAATCGTTTGCCGCATCATCGGCTGGTGTTACCGGTTTGGATAGGGGTGTATAAATAAAGGTCGGCAGTTTCGCCGGCAGAGGTATTGGAGGTATCTGCCCCGGCTTCGGCAGGCGCATCGCTGTCCACCAGTTCGTCGATGTCGATATTGTCGTCCTCGCCTTGCGGTAATGTTCCGCCGGTTTGGCGGCTGCGCACTTTCATGTAGAGGTCGCGGGTGTAGCTGTATTTGTCGATGGCTGCGCCTTCGAGGCTGTCGGTCAGGTCGAGCAGTTCTTTACGGGTGTTGATGGCCTGCAGGCCGATTGTGCCCCAGCGTCCTGCTCTGGTGTGGAAGACGGCGTTTTTAACTGGGTAGACGGTGGTAACGGCGTTGCCAATGGTATCGCGTACGGTAGATGGGCCGAACAGGGGGACAACGAAGTAGTTGCTGTTTTTCCAGCCCCATGAGGCGAAGGTGTCGCCGAGGGTGTTTTTATTGCTGGGTACGCCGCCTGCACCGGCTACGTCGATTAAACCGCCAAGGCCGAAGGTGGTGTTGATGCCGACGCGGACGAGGTCTTCGCTGGCGCGTTTGACGTCAAGGCGCAGAACATTGCTGCCGAAGCTGACGACATCGCGCAGGTTGTTGAAGAAGTTGCTCACGCCGGTGCGGACGGGCTTGGGCGTTATTTTGCGGTAGCCGCGTGCGACGGGGGCGAGGACGTATTGGTCGGCCTTGTCGTTGAATTTGAATACGGCGCGGTTGTAGCCTTCGTAGGGGTCGGCGGGATTGGTTTCGGCAAATGCGGGGGTTGAGGCCATGCCGATGAGGAGTAGGAGTGAAGCGGTGGTTTTTTTCATGGGTTTAACCAGTCTTTGATTTCGTAAAGCTCGGACAGGGTACGCACGGATTCGGGTATGCCTTGCAGGGTGATTTTTCCGTCCGGACGGCGCAGTGCGTCAAGCAGCAGGGACACGCAGGCGGAATCAGCGCGTCCGACGCCGCTCAAATCGACCGCGCGGGTGTCTTTCAGACGACATTGCTGCCTGAAGCGGGTAAAGGCGTCGGCGGTCAAGGTTTTGACGGTAATGTCGCCGCTGATGTGCAACGTGCCGTCGCGAAGTTCGGTTTGCATGGCTGTCTTGTCAACTTAATCTTGGATGATAAAACCTGAAGGTTATTGTGTGCGAAAGCCATGTCGTCTGAAAACGGACGGCATGACTTATCTTTGCATTATTTGCTGCCGTTTTTGGCTTTCAGTTCGGCAATCAGTCCGTCCACGCCTTTGGCTTTGATGGTTTCGCCGAATTGGTTGCGGTACACGGTTACCAAGCTTGCGCCTTCGATGGCGACGTTGTAGGCACGGTATTTGTTGCCGCTTTGGTAGGTGGTGAAGTCCATGTTGACGGGTTTTTGACCGGGTACGCTGACTTCGGCGCGGACGATGATTTCTTTGCCACCTTTATTGACAACGGGGTTGTCTTTGACGTTGACGCTGGCGTTTTTGAATTTCAACATGGTGCCGGAGTAGGTGCGGATCAGCAGGGTTTGAAATTCTTTGGTCAACGCTTGTTTTTGCGCGTCAGACGCGGTACGCCAAGGGTTGCCGACTGCCAGCGCGGTCATGCGTTGGAAATCGAAATAGGGAATCGCGTAGGCTTCAGCTTTGTGGCGGGCGGTGTTGGCATCGCCGCTTTTTAAGATGCTCAATACTTGAGTGGCGTTTTGACGGATTTGGTTCACTGCGTCGGCAGGGGCGGCAACCGCCATGCTGATGCTCAAGATGCCGATGCTCAGTGCGCTGATGAAAGAGGTTTTTTTCATGATTAAGTGTCCTAGTATCAATATGATGGTGTACGTTTATTCGGTAGTTTTTGCTGCATCGTTGCCGCCTGCCGCGTTTTTCTCGGCGAAGCTGGTCATGAATTTACCGATCAGGTTTTCCAGAACCATGGCGGAGCTGGTAACGGAAATGGTATCGCCCGCGGCGAGGGGTTCAGTATCGCCGCCTTGTTGCAGGCCGATATATTGTTCGCCCAACAGGCCGGAGGTTAGGATTTGCGCGGAAACGTCGCTGCTGAACTGATATTTGCTGTCCAAATCGAGACGGACTTTCGCTTGATAGGATTTCGGGTCAAGCTCGATGGAGCCGACGCGTCCGACCAATACGCCCGCAGATTTAATCGGCGCGTTTGCCTTCAGGCCGCCGATGTCGCTGAAATCGGCATATACGGTATAAGTCTTGCCGGAATTGCCGAACGCCGCGCCGCCCGCAACGCGGAAAGCGAGAAAACCGACCGCTGCCACACCGAGCAGGACAAACAGTCCGACCCAAAATTCCAATACATTCTTTTTCATTAAAGTTCCTTGAATATCCAATGTTCTTTGTTTCGTTTTCAGACGACCTGTCATTCCGTAAACATCAATGCGGTCAACACAAAGTCAATCGCCAAAATCGTCAGGGCGGACGAAACCACCGTACGCGTACTGGCACGCAAAATGCCTTCCGAGGTCGGGACGCAGTGGAAGCCCTGATGCACGGCAATCAGCGTTACCGCCACGCCGAACGCGGCGGATTTGATCAGACCGTTGATTACATCGTAATGTATCGTGATGTTGTTCTGCATCTGCGACCAGAAAATACCGCTGTCCAAGCCCAGCCAGGTTACGCCGACCAAATACGCGCCGTAAATGCCCGCGACGTTAAAAATCGAAGCCAACAGCGGCATGGAAAACACGCCCGCCCAAAAGCGCGGCGCAACCACGCGGGCGACAGGGTTGACCGCCATCACGTTCATCGCTTCGAGCTGTTCGGTCGTTTTCATCAAACCGATTTCGCTGGTCATCGCACCGCCCGCGCTGCTGGCAAACAGAATCGCCGCCAACACCGGGCCCAGTTCGCGCAACAGCGAAGCCGCAACCATATAGCCCAAAATATCGGCAGATTTGAATTTCGATAATTGCGTATAGCCCTGCAAACCCAAAACCATGCCGACAAACAGTCCTGAAACGGCAACAATCAACACCGACAGCACGCCAGCAAAATACACTTGGCGCACGCTCAGGCGCGGACGGACGAAAGCCGTACCGGATTTCGCCAGAATATTCAGCAGAAACAGCGTAATACTGCCGAGAGATTGAATAAAGCCGAGGGTTTTCGCCCCGACGGAACGGATAAAATTCATAGGTTTCCATTACGGATTAACGGGTTTCAGACGACCTTTTAGGATGATAGTGATGGGTCGTCTGAAAAATAATTTCGGCTTCAGGCAACAACGGTTCAAACATTTCAGACGACGTCTGCAAACCGAGGTCGTCTGAAAACTACCCAAGCAAATCTTGCTGCAACGACGTTTGCGCCGGATAGCGGTATGCAACAGGGCCGTCTGCCAGCCCGCCGACAAACTGGCGCACCCAAGGCGAATCCAGTTCGCGCATTTCCTGCGGCGAGCCGGAGAACATAATTTCGCCGTGCGCCAAGAAAATCACCTGATCGACGATTTCCAAAGATTTTTCAATATCGTGCGTCACCATAATGCTGGTCGAGCGCAAAGCCTTGTTGACGCGGCTGATCAAGTGGGCAATCACGCCCAGGGAAATCGGATCGAGACCGGTAAACGGCTCGTCGTACAACATGATTTCAGGGTCGAGCGCAATCGTGCGTGCAAGCGCGACGCGGCGCGACATCCCGCCGGAGAGTTCGGACGGCATCAGGTTTTCCACGCCGCGCAGACCGACCGCGTTCAATTTCAACAAAACCAAATCGCGGATAACCGCTTCCGGCAGGCGCGTCAGTTCGCGCATCGGAAAAGCGATATTGTCGAACACCGACAAATCGGTAAACAGCGCGCCATGTTGGAACAACACTCCCATGCGGCGGCGGTGTTCATACAATTCGTCAGCCGAAAAGCCCGCCAAATCTCGTCCCTCAATCAAAACCTTACCCGACTGCGGATGAATCTGACCCGTAATCAGCCGCATCAGCGTGGTTTTGCCGCTGCCCGAACCGCCCATCACGGCGGCGAAGTTTCCTTGGGGAATGCTGAAATTGATATTGTTCAGAATCGGACGGTCGCCATACGCGAAGGCAACGTCTTTCATTTCGATGAAGGGTACGGAACTCATGAAGGGGAAGATAGGGCGGGATGTATTTTAATTACTTGCATTGTAAAGCTTATCAAGGTGTCGGGCAATTTTCAGACAACCTTATCAAGAAAACGTCTGTAAAGAAGCGTGAAAATCATGTGTTTGGCAGAAATTTTAAGACCATTGGAATGGTTAAAGCGTGAATCTTGCAACCTGCTGTCCTCATTTTAAAACGGGGCGCGTTACAGAACTTAATAATCCTAAACATACCGATTTTCGCCGGCGCGGGAAATTTTAAATTTATGGCAAGATTTTGTAGGCAAAGACACAACATTCTACAAACAAAACTTACATATCGAATAAATTTGTGAAAGCCATCCCATCCAAAACAAACCGGCCTGCCTGCAAAACAAAGCTTGTTTCACAGACAGGCCGGTTATTTACCGCGTCAATTAAGCAGCAATTTTTTCGCACTCTTTGATGCAGGCAAGGCAAGACTCATAACATTGTTTGCATTCTGCGTGGTGGCCTGCGTGTTGTTTGCACGCGGCGGCACATTGTTTGCACGCTTCAACGCAGACTTTTGCCAAAGAAGGAGTCAGCGGAGAGTTTTGGGCGGCAAGGTTTTGCAGCGCGCCGCACAATGCCAACATTTGGTTGACGCCTGTTGCGCAGTCTTTCATTGAAGTATCGCCTTGGCTCAGCAGTCGGATGCAGTGTGCCAGACAGATTTGACCTGCTTCAACACAGTGGGCAGCCGCTTTTCTGGCTGCTTCATAGGTTTTGGACGCAGCAGCAGGGGCAGCGTGGGAATGGCCTTTATGGTCATGATGTCCGTGGGCGCGGGCGAATGAGGCGGCGGCTGCCAAAGAAACGGCTGTACCACCCAAGAATTGACGACGGTTCATACTGTATTTCCTTATGTAATCATTGATATGAAGTGAAACATAACGAATCGCTAAAAATTGGATACGGCAGTTTTCTATACATCATTGATGTCGTCTGAAATCAGCCGTTTATGAAATTTTGAGCGATTGCACTACACTTGCCGCCGCAATCCTATCATTCAACGGTTCGACAGACAATAAATAGAAAGTTGATAAATAATCAATGAAGTTATTTTATTTCTTATGTTGTTTACACAGCCTGAAACCGGCTCTGTTCAAATTTGCTATGGCAAATCATTAAATTTCAAAATCTATTATCTTGCAGAAGTTTGTTGTATCCGGTTTTGAAGTGGTGAAAATCAAATCAAACGGTAAAAGGGGTGGGCAAAGATTCGGCATCGGTTTCAGAAGCAGTCTTTTATGTAAATTTATGATTGCGGCACTTTAAAATGCTTTGAATGCTACCACTTATCCTCAAACGGCGACGTAGGCATATTTTTATGCCCAAGCCAATAATTTGCTGATAGAATCAGGACTCTTTTTGTTTTCACACATTTTTTCAGGAGCAAACGCCATGCGAAACGACGTTTACGACTATCCTCTTGCAGGACAAGTTTCCCAAAACATTGTCTTGCAAAAAACTTACCGCCTGCTGGGTTTGTCTTTCATTCCCGCTATTGCCGGCGCATTCGCCAGCAGCGCTTTGAACCTAAACCTGTACGCTATGTTCGGCGCACGCTGGATGGGTTTTGTAGCTGTATTGGCATTCTTCTACGGTATGATTTTCCTTATTGAGAAAAACCGTTACAGCAATACGGGCGTTGTCTTGTTGATGATTTTCACCTTCGGTATGGGTGTGTTGATCAGCCCGTTGCTGCAATATGCGCTTGCTATCCGTAAT
>CALDNV010000057.1:0-1696 GCA_937914605.1 uncultured Neisseria sp. | reverse complement strand
AGTACGGCAAGGCGAGGCAACGCCGTACTGGTTTAAAGTTAATCCACTATAAACCGATTGCAGCCCTTTACCGGAGATGCCGCGAAAGCGTCCACCCATATGGAACGCTGCGCCCGATTTGGTGAACGTTTTGATTTATGCTTTATACTTACAAAAACAAGAGGAAATGATATATGTCTTTCTTTAAAAATAAATTAGGTATCTGGCTGGCATTAATCTATCTAATCGCATCAATGGTTATTTTGGGTGATAGTACAGAGGGGAGCTGGGGAGGTTTTCTTCTCTTCGTCTTAGCCTTTCCCTTTTCCATTTTGTCTTTATTCGTTTCCAATTATGTAAATGGCCCGTTAGCCAATTGGGTATTTATCTTTCTGAATGCAATTTGGTGGTTTTTACTGGGATGGTTAATCACTAAGATTTTTAGAAAAAAGATTCAGACAGAATAAATCCGGATTGCCGATGATTTTTGCAAAGGTCTCCCGTAGCGTGGGCTTTGCTCATGAGATGAAAGCCAAAATGGATGCCCATTCGGCTGTTGTCTGATTTGGATTTTTTAGATAGCAGATTTCGTGGGCGCAGCCCACGCTACGGGGTGGATTTCCAATTTAATTGAATAAAACCTGCGTTGATTGCATAAAAAATTGAATCAAGGTCGTCTGAAAATCCCCAACCGCCATCACTCAAGCCGTATTCCTCTTTGTTTGGAATACGGCTTGTCGTTTCTGCCGGTTTATTTCTTCTGCCACGCTTGGCGGAGGTATTCGATGTGGTCGGGGAGGGCGTAGAAGGGGGTGTTGCCGTGGTTGGCGTTGGGGTAGAGGGTAAATTGTGCGTCTGCGCCGAGGTGTTGGAGGGTGCCGGCAAGCAGTTTGGCTTGGGCGACCATTTCCCTGCCGATTTGTTCGGGACGGTTGCTGCGGCCTTCGTGTTCGCCGACGCTGATGCGGACGGCGGTGTCGGCGGGAAGGGCGGATGGTAGGAAGTCGAGGACGCGGCGGTTGTGCCACCAGACGGAGGGGGAGGCGAGCAGGTTGTGTTTGAAGCGGTCGGGGGCGGTGAAGAGGGAATAGAGTCCGAACAATGCGCCGAAGGAGTGTCCGAACAGGGCTTGTTCTTTGGGGTTGACGGGGTATTTGGCGGCAAGGGCCGGGGCGAGTTCGTGGTCGAGGAAGGCGGCGAAGCGGTCGGCTTGTCCGTATTGGCGGCGTTCTGCTTCGGTGGCGGTTTCGGGTAGGGGGGGGGTGTAGTCGAGAGCGCGTTGGGTCAGGTCGCGGACTTCGCCGTTGGGGTAACCGATGCTGACGATGAGGCAGGCGGCGCGGCTTCGGGTCATGGGGTTGATGAGCAGGGATTGCGCCATGCTGAGGGCGGCGGGAAAGAAGGCGTCGCCGTCGAGGATATGGAGGACGGGATAGCCTTGCGGGGGCGGGTCGCCGACGGCGGCGGTTTGGATGCGGTAGCTGCGGCCGGTATGCTCGGAGCGGATGTGGGTTTCTTCGGCTTGCAGCAGGCGGGCGGCTTGCCAGTGTGCGGTGCGTGAGGTCATGGCGGGGTTGTCGGTTGTGTTGGTGGGGTGGGGTGTGTGTGTTATCGGGTTGTCGGATGTTTCAGACGACCTTTGGGCTATATCTGCTGTTTTTTCTATAGTGGATTAACTTTAAACCAGTACGGCGTTGCCTCGCCTTAGCTCAAAGAG
>CALDNV010000056.1:0-2288 GCA_937914605.1 uncultured Neisseria sp. | reverse complement strand
GATATACCACTCGTCAAACTGGTCTTTAACGATTTCCAACACGCCGTCTATGTCTTTATCAGACAGCATGCTGAACACGGCGGTGCGTTTTTGCGCAAACGCCAAATTAATCAGGCTGCGGCGCAGTGCGCGGGCGGCGTGGGGGTTGTGTCCGACATCCAAAACGGTCAGCGGGCGGCCGGGCAGGACTTGGAAGCGTCCGGGGTTTTCAACCAGCAGCAATCCGCGTTTGATGGCGCCGATGTCCACCGGCAATTTTTCGTTCAAACATTCCAACACGGTCAACGCGCAGGCGGCGTTGGAAAGCTGGTATGCGCCGCGCAATGCGGGAAACGGCAGGGAATTGCGGTTGCGCGCGGGGTCGTCTGAATGCTGCGGATGAAAGCGGTAGTTCCATTGGATGTTTTCCAAAGAGGAAAAATCGAAATCGCGCTGCACCATCAGCAGTTTCGCACCTATGGCTTCGGCGTGTGCGACCAACGATTCGGGCGCGGGGTTTTGCCCGCAGATTGCGGGTTTGCCGCTGCGGAACACGCCTGCTTTTTCAAAGCCGACCTGCTCGACCGTATCGCCCAAAAACGCCTGATGGTCCAAATCCACGCTGGTAACCACCGCACAATCGCAGTCGAACACATTGACCGCGTCCAAACGTCCGCCCAAGCCGACTTCCAATATCATCACATCGACTTGTTCGCGTATGAAGATATCGACCGCCGCCAAGGCATTGAATTCAAAATAGGTTAGCGATATTTCGCCGCGCGCCGCTTCGATGCGCTCGAAAGAAGCGGTGATGAGGTCGTCTGAAACCGGCTCGGCATTGACGGCGATGCGTTCGTTGTAACGCAATAAATGTGGGCTGGTCAGCGTACCGACTTTGAAGCCTGCCTGTTTGTAAATCTGCGTCAGGTAGGCGCAGACCGAACCTTTACCGTTTGTTCCCGCGACAACGACGACGGGGCGATACGGCTCGAGCCTCATGCGTTTTTTCACTTCGCTCGTGCGTTCCAAGCCCATGTCGATTAAGCCGCCGCTGTGGGCGGTTTCCAAATGCGAGAGCCAGTCTTGTAATGTTTTCATGTGTGTTTCGTTTTTCAAAAGGTCGTCTGAAACCGTCGTTTCGGAATAATGGGGACGGTTACTGCTGCTTGTGTGGACTATTTTTATATTGGGTTTAATTTGATGAGAACAAGACGGGAAACCGCCTTGTTGAATTAAAGCGGATGCCCGGCATCCTGAGCCTGACACCAGCGCGCCCAAACTTTCAGACGACGGTAAGATTCCTTATCCGCCATATCGGGCGTGACACATTGCCGTATCGTTTTGCCGTCGGCGTTCCACTGTAAAAACAAAGCGTAAGAAGTCAGCATCGTCGCGCCGTCCAATACCGCGCCCTGCCCTTCTCCGTCTCCGCAAAATACACAAGCGCGCGCATGGCGGTCGATGGCGATTTTCTTTACCGCACCCGCCGTCCGCAAATTCACCACGCGCCAAGCGTGGACAAAACTGCCCGCCAACGCCGCCAGCCCGAACCACGTCATCCAGCCGTAAAACCATATCAGGCACACGGCCACTGCGGACAAATGCAACAAAACGGACAAGGCTTTTAAAGAACGGGACGGCTTCAAGGTCGTCTGAAAAGCGCGCATCGCCCTACATCATATTGTCGAACACGGGCGTAATGCTCAATTCCGCCTCTTCCATGTCCAAAACCATATCGTGGATTTCGGTATCGAAAAATTCCCAAAACGCCTTCAGGCTCATGTCTTGCGGCCACTTGCTTTTATCGATGTCCCAGCCTGCGAGTTCCGCCTCGAAAATCTGTTGGTAGCGTTCGTCAAAATGGGCAATCACGGCTTCCGGCTCGTCTAACTGCGGCACGAGAAATACGGAGCAGTTGGCTCGGATTTGCTCGATGGTCAGGTCGGGCATATTTTCATCGGCGGATTTCAGCCATTCCAAAAAACGGGCGGTCGGCTTAAGCACGACGGCGGTACGGTCAACAAAATACATGGTTTTCCTTTGCTACGGCAAAATCGGAAATGGTTTCTTTGCCGTCTATATCTATTCTAAAATAATCCATTTGCCACTTTTGTGTTTTCTGGGCTGTTTTATTTAAATTTGTACACCAGGGTGGATAAAATCGCATGGACATCTTTCCTTTACAATCCTTTGTAGAGAGAATTTTTTTACTGATAGCCACCTCTTTGGGAATTATAAATAAACCGCAATGACAGCCGTCTATCACGACAATAAGCAGTTCATCGCCCAAGTCCTCATCGGTATAAGGG
>CALDNV010000055.1:0-4081 GCA_937914605.1 uncultured Neisseria sp. | reverse complement strand
TTAGAGAATCGTTCTCTTTGAGCTAAGGCGAAGCAACGCCATACTGGTTTAAAGTTAATCCACTATAAGCAGTACAGCGTAGTTTCCTATTGTGTCTGTTGTATTGTGTGTCGCTTTGTTGTTTGTGCTGTTTAAGATTGAATCGGCGATGGCAAAATCATTGCCAACCCATACAAACAAAAAAGCCGTATTCCCTAAGAAATACGGCTTTCTCAATATCACGATAAACTCGGATTATTCTTCAGAACCGGTGTAAGGACGGATGCTGACCGTTTTACGGTTCAGCGCGCCTTTGGTTTTGAATTCAACATAACCGTCAACTTTGGCGAACAAAGTGTGGTCTTTGCCCATGCCTACGTTGTCGCCGGCGTGGAATTTGGTACCGCGTTGGCGGACGATGATGGAACCTGCCGGAATCAGCTCGTTGCCGTAGGCTTTTACGCCCAAGCGTTTGGCTTCTGAATCGCGACCGTTGCGGGTGCTACCGCCTGCTTTTTTACTTGCCATTTGTAATACTCCTAAGTTTTAAAAATTAGGCGATTGCCACGATTTCGATTTGGGTGAAATTTTGGCGATGGCCTTGGCGTTTTTGGTAGTGTTTACGGCGGCGCATTTTGAAAATGCGTACTTTCTCGCCGCGACCATGGGCTACTACTTTAGCTGTTACTTTTGCGCCTTCGATAAAAGGAGCGCCAACTTTTACAGATTCGCCGTCAGCAATCATCAAAACTTCGGTCAGTTCGATTTGGCTGTCGAGTTCGGCTGGTATCTGTTCTACTTTCAATTTTTCGCCAACGGCAACTTTATATTGTTTGCCGCCGGTTTTTACGACCGCGTACATACTCAACTCCATGAGAATTATGGTTAATATCCCGCACACCATTGTGCGAAACACGAGATTCTATTGCTATTTGCCTGTTTTGTCAAAGTTTATTTCGTTTGTGGGGTCAGGGTCGTCTGAAAGATGTGTCAAACGGGCTTTGCTGCTATAATCGCGCGTTGGATTGCCGATATTTTTTATGCGGCAATATTATTTCCGCCTTATACCCAACCCATTTATTTATACGGCAAGCCTGCTTCATTTTGCCGACTGAGAATGTGTTATGCTCGAAAACCTGCCTTATTTCCAACGCCATCTGCCTGAAGACCTTTCACGGGTCAATGAGGTGATCAACCAAGCGGTTCAGTCTGATGTTGCGCTGATTTCGCAAATCGGTACTTATATTATCAGTGCCGGCGGTAAGCGTCTGCGTCCAATTATGACGATTTTGGCAGGTAAGTCGGTCAGTTATGATGGAGATAAGCTGTATGCTTTGGCGGCAATGGTGGAATTTATCCACACTTCAACCCTGCTGCATGACGATGTTGTCGATGAAAGCGATTTGCGCCGCGGACGCGAAACGGCGAATAATCTGTTCGGCAACGCGGCGGCGGTGTTGGTCGGCGACTTTTTGTATACGCGCGCTTTCCAATTGATGGTTGATTCTGGCAGTATGCGCATTTTGGAAGTCATGGCGGATGCAACTAATATTATTGCTGAAGGCGAGGTCATGCAGCTGATGAACATCGGCAATACCGATATTACCGAAGCGCAATATGTTCAAGTGATTCAATATAAAACGGCCAAATTGTTTGAAGCAGCTGCTCAGGTTGGTGCGATTTTGGGCAATGCCGCCCCCGAGCATGAGCAGGCGTTGAAAGATTACGGTATGTATGTCGGTACGGCGTTCCAAATTATTGATGATGTTTTGGATTATTCGGGCGAAACCGAAGAAATCGGTAAAAACGTCGGCGACGATTTGGCAGAAGGCAAACCGACTTTGCCGCTGATTTATCTGATGCGCAACGGTTCGAAACAAGTGGCGGACGATGTGCGCCACGCTTTGGAAAATGCGGATCGCGGCAGTTTCCAAAAAATCCATGATTATGTTGTCCATTCCGATGCGCTGACTTATTCGATTTCCGAAGCACGAAAAGCCGTTGAGCAAGCTGTGGCTTCTTTGGCAGTATTGCCCGACAGCGAAGTCAAGCAGGCGATGATTCAGTTGGCTGAGGAATCATTGGCACGGGTTTCTTAAATCTGATGAATTTCAATTTCGTCCCGATGTTTTTGGTGACGCTGATTTTTCTCGGCGTCGTCAGCAACAACAACTCGATTACGATTTCCGCAGCAATTTTGCTTTTAATGCAACAGACTGCTTTGTCGCAATATATTCCTTTCATGGAAAAACACGGCTTGCATTTTGGGATTATTTTGCTGACAATCGGGGTCTTAAGCCCGCTGGTTTCAGGAAAGGTTCAGATTCCACCGCTGTCGGAGTTTGTCAATTTTAAAATGATTGCCGCCGTATTAATCGGCATCCTTGTTGCCTGGCTGGCAGGGCGCGGCGTACCGCTGATGAGTGAACAGCCTGTTTTAGTAACAGGTCTTTTGATCGGTACGGTTATCGGTGTGGCGTTTATGGGCGGCATTCCGGTCGGTCCGCTGATTGCCGCAGGATTATTATCGTTTATTGCAGGAAAAGTTTAACACGCTCGCCATAGTTCAACGGATAGAACGTATGCCTCCTAAGCGTAAAATACAGGTTCGATTCCTGTTGGCGAGGCCATAAAACACAAAGAGGTCGTCTGAAAATTTTCAGACGACCTCTTTGTGTTTTCTATGAACGGGAATCGTAAATCGTTCTGTCGGACTGCATCAAGATTCTTGTGCCGGCAGCATCTGCTTTTGAGGATGTTGGGAGTGCAGTGTCGTCAACTTCTTCGTCAAGATATTCAAAATCACACCGTAGGCCGGCAGGAAGAAGAGGGTGCAGATGGTGAGTTTGAACAGATAATCGACAAAGGCGATGCCCTGCCAGTTTGCCGCCATAAATTCATCGCTGCTTGCGTAAAAGGCAATGGCGAAAAATACCAATGTATCCAGGGCGTTGCCGATGACGGTTGATGCGGTCGGGGCGATCCACCACGCTTTCAGACGACGTAATTTGTTGAACACAAAAATATCAAGGATTTGTCCGAGTGCGTAAGCGGCAAAGCTGGCTAAGGCGATGCGTCCGACAAAGGTATTGAATTCGAATAGCGCGCCTAAGCCCGTCCAACTGCCGTCGTGGAACAAAACGGAAAAGATGTAGGAAAGCAAAAGGGCGGGGAACATGACCCAAAAGATAATCCGCCGTGCCAAGTGCGAACCGAAAATGCGGACGGTCAGGTCGGTGGCAAGGAAGATAAAGGGGAAGGAAAACGCGCCCCAAGTGGTGTGGATGCCGAAAATTTGGAAGGGAAACTGCACCAGATAGTTGCTGGCGGCAATGATGAGGATATGGAAAAGCACCAGCCAGAAGAGCGCCTTCTGTTGTTGCGCTGTTGTAAATTCGTACATGGAAATCTTTCGGAAAGGCTTTCAGACGACCTTCTCATGAAAAAGGTCGTCTGAAAATGCGTAAAAGGGGGATGGATTATTGGCTGTCGTGTTCGAACAGGCGTTTGCGTGCCAGTGTTTCAAACTCGGTACCTGCTTTGCCGTAATTGGCAAAAGGATGAATGGCGATGCCGCCGCGCGGTGTGAATTCGCCGAAAACTTCGATGTATTTCGGATCCATCAGGGCAATCAGGTCTTTCATGATGATGTTGACGCAGTCTTCATGGAAATCGCCGTGGTTGCGGAAGCTGAATAGGTAGAGTTTCAGGGATTTGCTTTCCACCATCTTGATATGCGGGATGTAGCGGATGTAGATGGTGGCAAAGTCGGGCTGCCCGGTCATGGGGCAGAGGCTGGTGAATTCGGGGCAGACGAACTTGACGAAATAGTCGTTGTCGGGATGTTTGTTGTCGAATGCTTCAAGAATTTCGGGAGCGTAGCCGGTCGGATATTGGGTTTTTTGATTGCCCAAAAGAGAGATGCCTTGCAGCTCTTCGGTATTGCGGGACATGAGGGTTTCCTTAGTTTTTTAATGTGGGAGGTTTTCGAACCACGAAAGGCGGATTGTAATATAAGGGGAACTATGTTTGTGATTTTTTTGATAATTATAGTGGATTAACTTTAAACCAGTACGGTGTTGCCTCGCCTTAGCTCAAAGAG
>CALDNV010000054.1:0-7492 GCA_937914605.1 uncultured Neisseria sp. | reverse complement strand
GGCTGATTACTGCAGTCAATATTGCGGCATTCCTGCTGAACTTCGGCCTGCTGTATTGGCTGGTTCCGCTCTTGGGTGCACGGGGCGCCGCAATGGCGAGCGCGACTTCTTTTTGGGTGTTTATGCTCATCAAGACAGAATTGTCTTCAAGGATGTGGCAGAAGCTGCCCTGCCGGAAAATTTATACCCACACCGCACTCTGCCTGATTTTGTGCCTGGGCTACACCTACTTCGGCAACACCGGCAACTACTACATTTTTGCTTTAATCTGGCTGGCAGGTTTGATTGCCCTGACTGTGAAATACAAAACACCACTTTCTTCAGCTTTATCAGTAGTGAAAGGTCGTCTGAATAAAAAACATTCAACACAATAACAACCATACCGCGCGCAGTTTTTGATTCTGCCGCTACAAAACGCTTACTCACCGAGAATCTTTGATTTTGTGCCCTGTCCGCAACCCATGCGGCTTGTACGCCGACACACTCGACACAGGTATTATCATGCATACATTAATCATTCCTTCTTGGTATCCATCCACTCCGGACGACGTCAACGGAATCTTCTTCCGCCTGCAAGCGCAAGCCTTGCAACGCTCCGGAGTCAAAGTAGGGGTCGTTGCACCGATATTCCGTTCGTTCAGAACTCAGGCAAAAACTGCGTTCAACCCGAAAAATTACGGAATAAGGACCTACATCGACAAAGACGTACCGACTTATGTGTACGACAGCATGTTTTTCTTCCCGCGCATCCCGCATATCGACCGCAAACGGGAAATCGCCGCCAGTATGAAACTGTTCCGCCGATACGTTGCAGACCACGGCATGCCCGACGTCCTGCACGCGCACTGCGTCAACAGCGGCGGCATCATTGCATACGAAATCCACAAAGCAACTGGCATTCCGTATGTCATCACCGAACACAGCACCACCTACGCCCGCAAACTTATCCGCAACTGGCAACGCCCGCTGATGTATGCCGCCGCCCAAAACGCCGCCTGCCGCCTGGCCGTCAGCCGCGACTTTGCCGAACTGCTGAAAGAAGAATACCGCGGATTGGAGTGGCAATATGTTCCCAATATCCTGTCCGCCAGCTTTGAAGCACCGATCGACCTTGCCGACAAACCCGCCAACGAAGACTTTACCTTCTGCTCGGTCGCGCACCTGCAACATAAAAAAGGCTACGACATCCTGCTGCCCGCCTTTGCCGAAGCAGTCAAAGCCTATCCGAACCTGAAACTGAAAATCGGCGGCGGCGGTTATGAAGAATTCAAGCTGCACCGTTTGGCAAAAGACTTGGGGCTGGAAAACAACGTTATCTTTGAAGGTCGTCTGAAAAACGAAGAAGTCTTGGAATTGATGTATCAAAGCGATGCCTTCGTATTGGCCAGCCGCCACGAAACTTTCGGCGTCGTTTTCATCGAGGCTTTGGCTCAAGGGCTGCCCGTCATCGCGACGCGCTGTGGCGGTCCTGAGACTATCGTCAATCCATCCAACGGGCTTTTGGTCGATGTCGGGGACCAAAAATCGCTGACGGAAGCACTTATCTCCCTCTATCGGAACCGGAAAAAATATTTCCCGCGCCTGTTGCGCGAAAACTGCCTGAAAGAATTTGGAGAGCGTCCCGTTACCGAACAAATCATTTCTGCATATAATAAAGCTCTTGGAACGACCTAAATTTCAGGAAGCAACGTGAAAATTAAAAAACAAAATATATACATTACTATGCTTTATACGATGGTTACCGCCTACATGCTGGGGCCGATGCTGTCGTATAAGCTGGGAATTCCGCGTATCGACAATCCGCTGACCCTTTTGCTGGTGCCTACCACACTGCTGATTTTTTTCATAGAAAACAAAACATTCAACAGCAAGGCAGGACTCATGCTGATGGCGGTCGGGCTGATGACCGGCTGGAGCGCGATCCATCTGTTCATTACGCCCTTGGATTCGGTCAGGGTCATGGATACCTTTTTCTTCCTGTCGATCGCCGGTTTGTTTTACCTGCTGTATCTGATTTTGAGCCGACACGAAAACCCCTTGCGCTTCATACGAAGGCTGTTGGTTTACTTTTGCGCCTTTATCATTATCCCGCCCGTTATCGAGGTGTTGACCGGCATCCAGTTTGTCAAATCAGACGAAATTTTGGCGATTGAGGCCGGCGTGATTAAAGGCTTTTTCTTCAACCCCAACAACTTGGGTACGACCGCCCTCTTCTTCGCACCTGCCGTGTTGATATTTTTCAATATCGGCGTCAACAAGAGGGAATATTTGTTCGGCTGGATTTTATTTTTGAGTTTGGGCGCGATTGTTTTCGCCAGCGCATCGCGTACGGCGACGATGAGTTACATCATTTTGTTTATCCTGAACTTGATTTACCGTAACAACGGGCTGTTTACGCTGATGACCATAGGCGTTACAGGCGCAGGCTTGTCGATGATTCCGAAACAGTACATTGCCGATTTCCTGCTCTCGATGCACGGCAATGCCTTTTTGGAAAACATTTCTTCCCGCCTGTATTTGTTCCTGTTCAATTTAGAGAGTGACAACTCGGTCGGCTACCGCCAAGAAATTTACAACTACTTCTGGAGCAATCCGCCGCTTTTGCTTTACGGCTACGGCCCTAAAAACTTTCAGGAATACTTCGGCGGGCATTTGAGCGACAGCCTCGGTTTTGAAAACCCGCACAGTTTCATCATCGAACTGTATTTGGGCTTCGGCATGATTTCCTTAATCGGCTTCATCTGTTACATCATTTGGTATGCAGTGAACGTCTTTTTAAGCCAAAACCTGCGGAACAAACAAAAAGCCATCGGTTTGGCGGCAATCGGCCTGTTTATTTTGGGCGGCTTCATCCCGTCCACCATTTTGCGTATGCCCTTCCTCTGGCTGCCCTGCTTTTTGATTTTCTTGTACAGCGTCCTGCCGCAGCGCGATACGGCGTATAACGCGTACCGATACACCCCTTGATAGAAAACATGATATGAAAAAAATTGTTTTGACTACTTCCATGTCCGGCCTCGGCGGCACTGAAAATGCGACCTTCCGCTTAGGACGGTTGCTCAGGCAGCGCGGCCACGAGGTCGTCCTTGCCTCTTCCGATGGCCCGCTCATCAAAGAAGCCCAAGCCTTGGGCATCCAATGGCGTCCTATTGATTTTTATCAGGGCGGCATCTTGGGCTACATCAAAGGCATGTTCGCCTACATGAAGATGTTGAAACAAGAAAAACCCGACATCATCCACTGCCAAATGGCGCGTATCGTTCCCGCCTGTGCCATCGCGGCGAAAATCTCTTCGCCGAAAACCAAAGTGTTCTACCACGCGCGCGGTTTGGATGCCGAAACTTATCCGAAAATCGCCAAACTTTTCGACAAACTGGGCGTATACATCATCGGCAACTGCAGACACGAACAGGAAAAACTCATCCGTCACGGCTTCCCCGCCAACCGCATCACCTACACCTACAACGCCCTGCACAAAACCGATTACGTTCCTGAAAAAACCGCCAAAGACTACGTCATGCTCGGCACGCTGTCGCGCTTGGATACCGTCCGCGCTGTGCATGTGATGCTGGACATCTTTAAGAAAATGGTCGACCGCAATATGCCCGTGCGCCTGAACGTAGCAGGCATAGGCGAAGAAATGGACAATCTGAAAGCGCAAGCAAAACGACTGGGCATAGACGACAAAGTTACCTTCCTCGGCGGTGTGCGCGATTTGACCGGCTATTTCAAAGACGTGGATATTTTGGTGAACACGCCGCACTGTATCGGCGACCACGGCGCAGGTGTCGGCAACAACATCCTCGAAGCCGGCCTCTACGACACGCCCGTCGTCACCTACAACATGGGCGGCATTTCCGAAATGGTCATTACCGGCGAAACCGGATACTGTTTCCCCTTCGGCGAAGACGAAGCCTTTATCGAAGCCGTCGATCAACTCATCAAGCAACCCGAGCTGCGCGAAAAGATGGGCAAAGCCCTGCATAAACACGTTGAGACCTTGTGTTCCGATGATGAAATCTATCGCACCACAATGGCCGCTTACGATATGTGAGGTCGTCTGAAAATATGAACATCACCATCGTCGCCCCCTACTGTTCGCTGCCGTCCGAGCCGCATTTCAACCGCTTCTGGTATCTTGCCGAGCTGTTGTCGCAGTCTCATGACGTGCTGCTGATTACCAGCAATTTCAAACACTACGACAAATCTTTCAGACGACCTGAAGATGCCGAATCTGCTTCGCAAGGTCGTCTGAAAGTCATGCTGCTGAAAGAGAGCGGCTACGGCAAAAACGTCTCGCTGGAGCGCGTCAAAAGCCATCATGTGTTCGTCAAACATTTTGAGCAATGGCTGAACAACTGCCGCCCGGGTGAGCAAAACGTCGTCTTTTCCGCCTATCCGCTGATCGCCACCAACCTGCTTTTGGGCGAACACAAAGCGCGTTTGGGCTACAAGCTGATTATCGACGTGCAGGACGTATGGCCGGAGTCCTTCTCCTCAGTCGTGCCGTTTTTGAAAAAAATCCCGCACAACCTGCTGCCCTTCTCCTCCCGTGCCAACCGTGCCTACCGCTACGCCGATGCGCTGGTCGCCGTGTCGCAGACCTACCTCGACCGCGCCAAAGAAGCCAATCCGAACGTACCCGGCGAAGTCGTCTATATCGGTGCGGATTTTCCGAAACTCGATGCCGCGCCGGCAAAAGACTTCGGCGACGACAAAACCCGCTTCTTCTACTTGGGTACGCTCAGTTACAGCTATGACGTCGAAACCGTGTGCAAAGGCGTTCGGAAACTGTTGGACGGCGGCGAAAATGTAGAGCTGCACATCATGGGCGGCGGCCCCGATTTGGACAGGCTCAAACAATACGCCTGCGAGGGCATCCAGTTTTACGGCTACATCCCCTACGCCGAAATGATGTCGGTTGCCAAAGGCTGCGACATCTCCGTCAACGCCATCCATTCCTACGCCATGCAGTCAATTACCAACAAACTGTCCGACTACATGGCATTGCAAAAACCGATTTTAAACAGCCAGGTCAACGACGAAGTTGCCGAAGTTCTCACCCTGCTGCCGCACGCGGACTACCGTTCCGGCGACGTGGACAGCTTCGTCCAAGCCGCCAAAGACATTCTGGCGCGCAAAAACGACCCCGTTCAATCCGACGAAATCGTCCGCCGCTTCAAGCGCGACGTGGCGTATCAAAAAATCGTCAACCTGATTGAAAGATTAGCCCATGAGTAAATTCTTCAAACGCCTGTTTGACATCATCGCCTCTGCCTCAGGACTGATTTTCCTCTCGCCCGTATTTTTGATTTTGATATACCTCATCCGCAAAAACTTGGGCGAACCGGTATTCTTCACCCAAGAGCGGCCGGGCAAAGACGGCAAACCGTTTAAAATGATTAAATTCCGCTCCATGCGCGATGCGGTCGATAAAGACGGCAACCCGCTGCCCGACAGCGAGCGGCTGACCCCTTTCGGCAAGAAACTGCGTGCGACGAGCCTAGACGAACTTCCTGAACTTTGGAACGTTCTAAAAGGAGAGATGAGCCTGGTCGGCCCAAGACCGCTGTTGATGAGCTACCTGCCGCTTTACAACGAATTTCAAAACCGCCGCCACGAAATGAGGCCCGGCGTAACCGGTTGGGCGCAGGTCAACGGGCGCAACGCGCTTTCGTGGGACGAAAAGTTCGCACACGATATTTGGTATATCGACCATTACAGTTTTTGGCTGGATATGAAAATCCTGTTTCTGACAGTCAAAAAAGTCTTTATCAAAGAAGGTATTTCGGCTGAGGGAGAAGCCACCATGCCCTATTTCACAGGAAATGACACTGATGCGAAAAAATAACGTACTTATCCTTTCCGCGGGAAGGCGCGTTGAATTGGTACAGGATTTTCAAACCGAAGCGGCCAAGTTTTCAGACGACGTCAAGATTTTGACGACGGATTTGGTGCCGCGTATGTCCTCCGCCTGCCACGTTTCGGACGGTTCGTTTGAAGTGCCGCTGATTAGCGCTGATTCGTATATCGACAGCATTTTCGATCTGGCGGTACGCGAAAACATCGGTTTAATCATCCCGACCATAGACACCGAACTGCAAAAGTTGGCAGACGAGCGCGAACGTTTCAAAGCGGCAGGCATCCACATCGTCGTTTCCGACTCGGACTTCATCGCGCAATGCCGCGACAAACGGAAAACTGCCAGTTTGTTTGCCCGCTACGGCATACGCTCGCCCGAAATTTACGACCGCGAGAAGCTGGTTTTCCCTTGCTTCGCCAAACCCTACGACGGCAGCCGCGCCATCGGTGCCAAACGGATCGACACGCCTGCCTGCCTGACGCCTGAAATCGTGGACGACCCCAAGCTGATGTTCTGCGAGCTTATCGACATCGAAAACGAATTTTCCGAATTTACCGTCGATATGTATTACGACCATGAAGGTCGTCTGAAATGCGCCATCCCGCGAAAACGCTTGGAAGTGCGTTCCGGCGAAGTCAGCAAAGGCATTACCCGCAAAAACAGCCTCTACCAAACACTGCTGGAAAAAATGGCGGTATTGGAAGGCGCGCGCGGCTGTATTACGGCGCAGTTCTTCTGCAACGAAGAAACCGGCGAATTCTACGGCGTGGAAATCAACCCCCGCTTCGGCGGCGGCTTCCCGCTGACGTATGCTGCAGGCGGCAATTACCCGGGCTGGATGATGCACGAATACTTCCGCAACGAAGAAATCCCGTTTTCAGACGACTGGGAAAACAACCTCATCATGCTGCGCTACGATGCCAAGGTCTTGGTTCATGAAAACGATTAATCCCGAAACCGCCGTCATTGTCTTCGACTTGGACGATACGCTGTACTCGGAATACGAATACAAACTCTCCGGCATCCGTGCAATCGTCGATACCGTTGCCACCCTGTATCCCGATTGGGATTCAGACGACCTATGGCGCAGTATCGACCCCGACGGCAAAGACTGGCTGGACAAGTTGTGCCGCCACTGCGGTTTCAACGAATCGGAAAAACAGGTTCTTCTGTGGCAATACCGGCTGCACCGCCCGACGCTAACGCCGTATGCCCCGCATGATTTCCTGTCCAAGCTGACCGCGCCCTTCGCCGCACGCGCACTGATTACCGACGGCAGAAGCCTGACCCAACGCTTGAAACTGGAAGCCTTGGGGCTGTATTCCCTGTTTGACGACATCCTCGTCTCCGAAGCCTGCGCTTCGGAAAAGCCCGACGGCAAACGCTTCCGCTATTTACAAGACAAATATGCCGAAAAGGCAGACTGTTTCATCTACATCGGCGACAACCTTTCCAAAGACTTCATCGCGCCGAACGCTTTGGGCTGGATCACCATAGGGCTGCATCCGTCCGAGCACAATATTCACCACCACTTACCCGAAAACTTTAACAAAGAACACCATCCCGATGCGTGGATCAGCTCCCTGCAGGATTTGGCGCAGCTGATTGCCCCTTCGGACTGTTCAACAA
>CALDNV010000053.1:0-5228 GCA_937914605.1 uncultured Neisseria sp. | reverse complement strand
TCTGCCTGTCTCGTGGGCTCGGAGATGTGTATAAGAGACAGGTGTAAACAGTTAGGTTACCTGTTCTCCAATGTTCTGTATCCCATGATAGAACATCTGGTAAATCTCTATAAATAG
Organism: uncultured Neisseria sp.; assembly: GCA_937914605.1. GTDB lineage: Bacteria > Pseudomonadota > Gammaproteobacteria > Burkholderiales > Neisseriaceae > Neisseria. Next base: position 5,111 of record CALDNV010000053.1, on the reverse strand, counting down.
CTCGCTGGTTAAATCTAGGCTGTCCGTCTTTTTTGAACCAATAATTTATTACTGTTGTTGATTTAGGCGGAGAAATTTTTTTCTTTTCGTTTAAAGAGGGTTGCCAGAAATAAATAATCAGGGCTTCAGCCATTTCAAGATAATAACGGCTCGCATTTGCTGGTACAGCCACTGTTCCTAACCAAAATTCCTGTTCTCTTGTAATACGTGGGAGTTTGTGATGATTCCTAAATCTTGAGGAGAAATTTCCTTCCGTAATTCCACAATATTGGATGGAATTATCACCTCTTTCATATTTTTGTTTGCCTGTCGCAAGATACAATCCATTTCTCAACTCTGGATTATTAGTAATATCATCGTATGAATATGGACCTTTCCAATTAATAATCAACGTAGTATGTTCTGACATTTCATGACCTCGGGTAGTGATTTTAAATTTCACAAAAATAAATAAATATTAAATATAAATAACAATATTTAATATTTTATCAGACAATTTCATGAATTAGTATTTTATTATTAATATTAATTTAATGATTTTAATCAAGGCTTATGCGGCGCAAACGTCCATTGACCAAGCGCCAAGCCCAAATCGAATAGATTCAGACGACCTATCGCCACCCTGACCAAACGCAGACACGGAAAGCCTGCCTTAGCCGTCATCCGCCTGACCTGCCGGTTTTTCCCTTCCGAAATCCGAATCTCCACCCAAAAATCAGGTACAGACTTGCGCACTCGGATAGGTGGCACGCGCGGCCACAAAACATCCGCTTCGCCCGCTTCCAACACGCGAACTTTTGCCGGACGTGTGACAAAATCTCCCAGATCCACACCGCGCCGCAGCATATCCAGCTTCGCTTCGTCGGGCGAACCTTCCACCTGCGCCCAATAAGTTTTCTCCAGTTTAAACTTAGGATCCGCAATCCGCGCCTGCAAACGCCCGTTGTTCGTCAACAGCAGCAAACCTTCGCTGTCGGTATCCAAACGCCCCGCCGGATAAAAGTCCGGCAGCGCCACATAATCTTTCAAACATCCATACTTCTCATGCGCCGAAAACTGGCAAATCACGCCATAAGGCTTGTTCAATACGATTAAATCATTCATTTTCATCACATCCTGAAACCAAGCATGAATTGTACCAGCCGCCGTATACGGGCTACAATTTCACGCTTCTTTATATTTTATACAAATGATTTCATACGGTTAAAAAATACCCTGAAGCCCGGCTTGACACGCCCGAGTCAAACCAGTATATTACGCACTTCCTTAGGAGTAATGGCTGAGAGGCTGAAGGCACTTCCCTGCTAAGGAAGCATGTGGGGTCAACCTGCATCGAGGGTTCGAATCCCTCTTACTCCGCCATCATACGAAAACCCGTCGATTATCCGACGGGTTTTCTTTTTAGCGTTTTTGTGAAAACAAGGATAACTGACAGGCAAACCGTCAAACTTGACGTTTACAGAACATGAAAGCGTTTGCGTGCAGGTTGGATTGCCGTTGAAGCCGATTATTAAGCACGGCAATCATTAAAAATCAAAAAAAGGTCGTCTGAAACCGGATTTCAGACGACCTTTTTGCGTTTCTGCGCAGCAGCTTATTCTTCCGGAGCGCGGAAGGTGTCGTGGCAGGATTTGCAGCTTGCGCCGGTTTCGCCGTAAGCGGCTTTGATTTCTTCCAGCTTGCCGGTTTGCGCGGCGGCGTTCAGTTTCTCAACGGCAGCGGCGAATTTGTCCTCTTCGGCTTTGAATTTGGCCGCATCAGACCAAACCGCAGGCAGGGCGCGGCCGTTGCCTTTGTCGTCAGATTGGAAGAAGGTGAAAGGTTTTTTGCTGGTTTCGGCAAAAGTTGCCGCAGCCTGCTTGAATTTTTCCACGTCGTAAGGTTCTTCGCCTTTTACCATTTTGCCCATGCTGGAGAACTCAGGCATCATGGATTTGAACGCGGTGGTACGGTCTTCGGAGATCGGACCTTTGGGTTGCGCGGGTGCGCCGCCACCGCAGGCGGCAAGGGTCAGGGCAGCGAGCAGCGCCGCTGAGAAGAGTTTGGTATTCATGGCTTTGGTGTCCTGTGATAGTATTTTGTTATTCATATTTTTCAGACGACGTCCGAAGAGGTTGTCTGAAAAGTTGCAATCATACCTGAAATGGGTTTACAAAACGAGAAAAGAAAGGAAATAGTTATGGCGATTTTGGTTACCGGCGCGTCTGCTGGTTTCGGCGAGGCGATGTGCCGCACGTTTGTACAGGCCGGTTATTCCGTTATCGGCGCGGCACGGCGCGGCGAGAAACTGCAGGCATTGGCGGCCGAATTGGGCGAGCGGTTTTATCCTTTGGAAATGGACGTTTCGCGTACAGAGTCGATACGCAACGCGCTCGACAGCCTGCCTGAAAATTTTGCCGAAATCGATTGCCTGATCAACAACGCCGGGTTGGCATTAGGTTTGGAAACGGCGGACAAAGCAGATTTCGGCGATTGGGAAACCATGATTCAAACAAATATCGTCGGTCTGACTTTCCTGACGCGCCAAATCCTGCCGCAAATGGCGGAGCGCAAGCAAGGTTATATCATGAATTTGGGTTCGATTGCCGGCAGCTATGCCTACGAGGGCAGCAACGTGTACGGTGCGACCAAGGCGTTTGTGCGCCAGTTCAGCATGAACCTGCGTGCGGAATTGGCGGATAAAAACATCCGCGTTACCAACATCGAGCCGGGTTTGTGCGGCGGTACCGAGTTTTCCAACGTCCGCTTTAAGGGCGATGACGAGCGGGCGGAAAAGGTTTATGAGAACGTCGAATCCATCCGGCCGCAAGACATTGCGGATACGGCTTTGTGGCTTTATCAGCGTCCGGCGCACATGAACGTCAATTCCATCGAAATCATGCCCGTCGCCCAAACGTTTGCCGGTATGAAAGTCATCCGCAATACGCTGCCCGTGCCTGCGCAGGCGGAGAGTTTCGAAAAACAAAGCATGTCTTTGTTTGCACGGATTAAGTCGTGGTTCAAATAGGCAGATTGGATGGGATGGGTCGTCTGAACGGTGGCGCTCGGTTTCAGACGACCTCCGAATATCTGCATCTTACATAAACACGTTATAATGTAATCCTCTCCGTTCAGAATTTTAAGGTCGTCTGAAAGCCTTTATGAAACACACAATCAAACAAAAAATCCTCGAACAGGCACGCCGTGACGGCGTACAGGTAACCGCTTTGCGCGAGCAGGTGCTCGATATCGTTTTGCAGCAAAGCGGCGTGATTAAAGCCTACAACGTCTTGTCGCAGATGCAGCAGCAAAGCGAGGGCGTGGTTGCGCCGCCGACGGCCTACCGCGCCCTTGATTTTTGGGCGGAGCAGGGCGTTTTGCACAAAGTGGCGGCGGTCAACGGCTATATTTTGTGCAGCCACGCGCAGCATGAGTGCGACGACCATTGCCACGACCACGAAGAAGCCGAAGCACACCATAGCGCGTTTATTTTGGTTTGCACCGAATGCGGCACGGCAGACGAGCAAACCCTGAGCCACGAATGGGCGGCATTGCGCGCAGGCGTTGCCGAAAGCGGCTTTGCGCTAAAAGAAGAACACGTTGTTTTAACTGGAATCTGTAAAAAATGTCAGAAGTGAAAAAAACTAAAGTCCACCTGATTTCAGGTTTTCTGGGAACAGGCAAAACCACCGCACTCAAAAGCCTGATGGAACAAAAAGACCCGAACGAAAAATGGGTCATCATCGTCAACGAGTTTGGCGAAATCGGTATTGACGGCGCGGTATTGAGCGACAACGGCATCCCCGTGGCAGAAATCGCCGGCGGCTGTTTATGCTGCACCGCCGGCCCACAAATGGGCGTAACCGTGCAGAAAATGCTGCGCGACGCCAAGCCTGACCGCCTGATGATTGAGGCAAGCGGACTGGCGCACGCCGCCAGCGTCATCGACGAATTGAAAGCCAAACCGCTGGACAGCCTTTTGGAAATCGGCGCCGTCTTTACCGTCGTCGATCCGCGCCAGTTCATCAATCCCGATTACGCGCAGCAGGCGTTGTATAAAGACCAAATCGGCATCTGTGATGTATTGGTCGCCAGCAAAACCGATTTATGCACCCCCGAACAGCTTGCCGAATTTCACGACAAAGCGGCAAAACTGTTTCCGCCCAAAGCCAAAGTGGTCGAAGTCCAAAACGCACAGCTCGACATCCAATGGCTCGATATTCCCGTCATCGAAAAATCACGCTACCGCCTCAAAGCCCTGCCGGACAACACCATGGGCTTCCAGTCGCAAGGTTTCACTTTCCCCGCCGGGCGCGATTTCGACGGCGAAAAGCTGACCAACTTCTTCAACGACCTGCCCAAATTCACAGACGACCTCGTCCGCGCCAAAGGCGTGTTCCAAGTGCTTGGCACATGGGTGTGGCTCAACTGGGTGGACGGGCAGTGGGGCGCTAACCAAGTCTCATGGCGGCGCGACTCGCGCTTCGAGCTGATTGCCAAATCGTTTGATGCGGATTTGATTGAGAAGAAACTGCAAGAGGCTTTGGAGAAATAAGGAAGGTCGTCTGAAAGTTTGTCGCAGCAATTTTCAGACGACCTAAACGATAGTGAAGTCTATTGTTTCAACTGTCAGAATAATATAAAGCAACTGCGTAGCGTGGGCTCTGCCCGCGAATAAATCAAATAAACATTGCAGGAAAGAAGAAAATGGCAAAATTTTTAAATACCAGCGGTACAACGTATTACTTGGAGGAGTTAATTAAAAATGCACAGGAACGGCTTTATTTGATTAGCCCTTATCTAAAATTAAACGATAGGGTAAAAGAGCTTTTAGAAGACAAAGACCGCATGAAAATCGATGTGCGGATTGTAATGGAGAATATAAATTACTTGAAACTATAGCACAGCAACTCGGAAATAATCGTAATGTATCAGGTAGAATTGATCTATTTACAGAATTAAAGGCCTGTCAATCTTGCAGCAATGTTATTTTAGAGTTTAGAAATCGCTATCCAAATATTCAATTAAATATTTTTACAGGAAAATAGAATCATGAAAAAAATAAAAAAATATATAGAATTCAAGAAATTATTTAAAAATATAACGGAAAAATTTGTCAGAGATTTAGATAT
>CALDNV010000052.1:0-5606 GCA_937914605.1 uncultured Neisseria sp. | reverse complement strand
CCACGAACCGGTCATGGAGGTGATGTGCAGGCCGTCTTCGGTGTCGTTGTTGTAGTTGTCCAAGTCCAGGCGGGCGGTGCGCTGGTACATTTCCACGGCTTTTTCTTCTTTGCCCAGTTCGGCGGCGAGGATGGCGTGGATACATGGCGACAGCGAGCTTTCGTGCACGGTCATCGGTTCGTAGAAGTCGAAGTTGCGGCGTTTTTCGTCGATATTGAAACGGTCGCCGAAGAAGTAGATGCCTTGCAAGACGTCCGCCTGTTTGATGAAGGGCGAACGCAGGATTTTGTCCCACGACCATTTCTGGTTGAGCGGCAAATCGTCGGGCGAAAGCGCGGACACGGGGCGGATGTCTTTGTCGAGGAAGCCGTCGTGTTGTACGAACACGCCGAGTTCTTCGTCATGCGGACGGTACATATTCGCGCTGATGTCTGCCCATTTTTCCAACTCGGCGGCACTCACGTTCAAATCCGGACGCGGGTATTTCGCCAGGGCTTCACGGGTGTAGTCCAATACCCATGCGGCGAGGGTGTTGGTGTACCAGTTGTTGTTGATGTTGTTTTCGTATTCGTTCGGACCGGTTACGCCGTGAATCATGTATTTGCCGTTGCGTTTGGAGAAGTGGACGCGGTCCGCCCAGAAGCGGGACACTTCGACCAAGACTTCCAAGCCTTCTTTGGCAAGATAACTTTCGTCGCCGGTGTAGTTGGTGTAGTTGTAGATGGCATAAGGAATCGCGCCGTTGCGGTGGATTTCCTCGAAGGTGATTTCCCATTCGTTGTGGCACTCGATGCCCGTAAACGTCACCATCGGATAGAGTGCGCCCGCCAAGCCCTGTTCGCGCGCGTTGTGCTGCGCCTGCGGCAGTTGGTTGCGGCGGTATTGCAGCAGGTTGCGGGTAACTTCGGGTTCAGCCAGTGCAAGATAGAGCGGTACGGCATAGGCTTCGGTGTCCCAATAGGTTGCGCCGCCGTATTTTTCGCCGGTAAAGCCTTTGGGGCCGATGTTCAGGCGCGCGTCTTCGCCGTAGTAGGTGGAGAACAGTTGGAACAGGTTGAAGCGGATGCCCTGCTGCGCTTCGTCGCTGCCTTCGATGACCACGTCGGCGATTTCCCAACGGTGCAGCCAGCCCGCTTTGTGCGCGTCCAGCAAAGTTTCAAACGCAACACCTGCGACTTTTTCCGACAAGGCGCGGCCTGCGGCTTTCACCGCTTCTAAGCCCTGATAATCGCGGCTGGTGGTAATAATCACGCGTTTTTCAAAGGTTTCGGGCGTGCCGCCGACTTCGGCTTCGAAAGAATTGGAGACCTGCCAGTCGGTTTGGCTGCCGCCGAGGGCTTTGAAGCTGCCGGCGAAGGTTTGCTCGGCGTTGACGATGAATTGTTCCACGCCGAAGGGATTGGCGACGGTTTGGGTGGCAATGTAGGAGCGGTCGTCTGAAACGCCTTTATCCAATACCTGCCAGAATTTTTCTTCGTAGTTGGAATCTTCGTTTTTCACGTCGGCGTCGATGATGGAATCGATGCGGACCTGGTGGGTTTTACCGTCAACGGATACGGCTTCCCAGCGGATAACCGCCAGCTCTTTTTGCGCGACGGACAGGAATTTGCACACATCGAAACGCACGCCGAATACGGTGAACGAGCGGCGCAACACGCCGTGCTGCATATCGAGTTCGACGGAGAAGCCGGCAACGTCGTTTTTTGCCAAGTCCACTTCCTGACCGTCGACAAAGATTTTAACTTTGCTGAAATTGAGCGCGTTGATGGCTTTGCCGAAATATTTGGGATAGCCGTTTTTCCACCAGCCGACGCGGGTTTTGTCGGGGAACCACACGCCGGCGATGTAGGTACCCAAGTGGCTGTCGGCAGAGTAGGTTTCCTCAAAGCTGCCGCGCATACCCATATAGCCGTTGCCCAAGCTGGTCAGGCTCTCTTGCAGCCGTTTGTGTTCTTTTTCCAGTTTTGCCGAACGCAGCGTCCAAGGGCTGATTTCCATGATTCTTGTGTACATCGTAAAGCTCCTGTTTGGATGGTTTTATGGCAAACCGTTTTGAAATACGGTTTGTCTTATTCAATCGGATAAAGCGTCGGCAGAAGTTTCAGACGACCCTCCTGCCGATAAATGAAGAAAATTATGCGCCGCCGTGTGTCTCTTTAATCAGGAACACGGAAAACGCGCCCAGCAGCAGGACGACACCCCCTACCAAGAACATATTGGCCTGCAAACCGCCCATCATCGGGAACAATATGAAGCTCAACAGCGAAGCGACGATTTGGGGCATACAGATGGAGCCGTTAAACAAGCCCAAATAAGTGCCCATGTGTTTGCCCGACAAGGCGTTGGTCACAATCGTCAGCGGATAAGTGATGATGCCCGCCCAAGCGATGCCGATTAAGATGTAAGACAACACCAGCGCGTATTGGTTGCTGATGAAGAATACGGAGAAAAAGCCGAGCGCGCCCAAAGCCAGGCAGCTGAAATAACCCGCCTTATGGTATTGATTGGGGATTTTCGCCAATACAAACGAACAAATCACCGCCGCAACCGACTGCACTGCCGCCAATACACCGTACCAGTTGCCCGCTTCCTGATAGCCTACGGAAGACGCATCGGTCGTGTGCCAGACGTTTTCCGCAATCGCGCCTGCGGAATAAGTCCACATATATTGGAAGGCGAACCAGCAGAAAAACTGCACCAGAGTGACCGTCCAAAACGCCTTAGGCGCGGTTTTCAAGAGTTCGATCCAGTTGGCTTTTTCCTGATTCGCCGCCACATCGATGCCGTGGTAGCGGGCGTAGGTTTCCGGGTCGTATTCCTTCACTTTGAAAATCGTGAACGCACTGGTAATCACCAGCAACGCCGCACCCACATAAAACGCCACGACCACGGTCTGCGGTACGACGCCTTTCTCGGCAGTATTCGCCAAACCGATATACGCAAACACAAACGGCAGAATCGCCGCCACAACCGCGCCCGTATTCGCCAAGAAGCTCTGAATCCCGTAGGCGTAGCTTTTTTGCTCCTCATTGACCATGTCGCCGACCATCATTTTAAACGGCTGCATCGCCATATTCGACGACACGTCCAACAGCGCAATCATCAGCGCGCCGAACGACAAAGCCGCCAGCGACGCATAACCGAAACCGAAGCTGCCCGAGTTCGGCATCAGAATCATCACAATGACCGCAATCAGCGTGCCGTAAAGCAGATACGGCAGGCGGCGGCCGCCCAAGCGCGGCTTCCATGTGCGGTCGGAGTAATAACCGACAATCGGCTGCACCAGCATCCCCGCCAACGGCGGCAGGATAAAGAACCAGCCGAGGCTGTGCGGGTCGGCGCCGAGCGTCTGGAAGATGCGGCTCATCTGCGAGCTTTGCAGGGTAAAGGCCGTCTGAACGCCGAGAAAGCCGAAACTGAGCATCCAAATCGTGCTTTTCGGCAGCGAGGGCAAGCCCTGCCGCGTGGGTTGCGTATTGTCCGACATGAGGTAGTCCTTTCGTTTTTTTGTAATAAAACCGGTTTCGGTAAACATCATCGAGCGATGGATACCGATAAAAAGGGGCGTGTTGTGACAGCGCATGATGTTGAGTCGCGCGGGTCAAGGGTCGTCTGAAAACGAAGACAGAAGACGGTTTCAGACGACCTGGTGTCCACATCACACTAAGCTATTTTTTAATCAACAGTTTGGGCAATTCAGCCCCATCGGTGCAATTTCGGTAACGCAGGCAGCGGTCAAACCATAATCATCGTTATGATGAAGTCGGTTTGGGAGAGGACATCGGGCTGCGAAGCGGCAAGAAATTGTTTAAGGAATTCAATTAAAGAGGAGGCATCCTCACTTGGATAACAGTCGGATAAAACCATTTTCCGCGCTTGTCACGGATAGAAAGCGTAGTGTTCAAACATTTGTTTTCAGACGGTTTTGAGTAACGTGTCATCAGTAAAAACGCGCAGGGGATGTTGTCGGAAGAGTAGGGTGGGCGCGATTTGCTGAGGGATGGTATTGTTGTTGTGAAGCATCTGGTATAGATAAGCGGGGTCATTATGTTTTAAAACATACATGCTGGCAAGTGGCTATAAGTACCATAGTTGACTATCCGCAAAGTTTGAGTGGAGAAGCAAAGAAACGGCTTGCAAGCTGTTTACTGATTCGTCCTATTTTCCGTAGGGCATATCGGGAAGGCGGCAGAGAGTTTGGGGATAAGGTATACAGGTCGTCTGAAAACGGTTCATCCTGTTTTCAGACGACCTTTTTTGACAATGTGATACACTGTCATTCTGACGACATAAATTATTGATGCAAAGCTAAACGCTTCAGGAATACAAATTGAACATCCTCATTACTTCTCCCCGCGCGCCCGTTGCGCTGGAATGGGCGCGGTTTGCCAAATGCGGCGGACATCAGGTTGTGTTTTGCGACAGCCTGCATTTTCCGGTCGGCATTTTTGCCGGATTGGGCGGGTACCGCCGCATTCCCGCGCCGCGTTTGGATTTCGCCGGCTATGCGCGTGCCATGACGGAATTGGTGGCGCAGGCGGATTGTGTGATTCCGACTTGTGAAGATATTTTTTATTTGGCGAGGCTAGATTTGCCGGAATCGGAGCGCGCCAAATGTTGGATGCCTGATCATGAAACGTTGTTTACCCTGCATGACAAATTCCGTTTTTTCGAGCGGATGCCGCAGGATACGGCGGTGCGTTTTCCGGCTACGCGCCGAATTACATCGGTCGGCGAGGTTGAATACGACAGCGTGAAGAAAACGGTATTGAAGCCCGTTTATTCGCGTTTCGGGCGTTCCGTAATACGCGGCGTAACGGAAGGTCGTCTGAAAAACATCCATATCGGTACGGATTATCCTTGGGTGCAGCAGGATTTCATTACGGGGCAGGGGGTGTGTAATTATGTGATTTGCGAACACGGCAGCGTGTTGGCGCATGCCGCCTACCGCCCGCGCTACCTGCTCAACGATTCGGCATCGACCTATTTCGAGCCACTTTCCGACCCGCGTTTGGACGAATTTGTGACGAAATTTGCCGAGCAAAACGCGTTTCACGGACAGGCGGCTTTTGACTTTATCGATGACGGAAACGATTTGTGGCTGTTGGAATGCAACCCCCGCGCGACCAGCGGTCTGCATCTTTTACGCGAGGATTTGATATTTGACCGAGCAGGGCGCTTGCAGCAACGGAAACACAACGTACCATCCAAACCTTTACGGGTCGGCGCGACCTTGCCGCTGCTTTTCGGTTATCGGGCTTGGAAAGAGGGAAAATGGACGGCGCTTTGGCAGGACTTCCGCCGAGCCGATGATGTGATTGCCGATTTGCCTTTCTATGCGCAATGGCTGGCATTGGGCGAGATGATGTGGCGCAGTATCCGGCATCATAAGCCTTTAACCAGCGCCAGCACTTTCGATATTGAGTTTGACGGCGATGAAAACTGATCTGTCCCTCGAATTTGCGGCATTGTTCCGAGACATCCCGCTGCAACGCCTGTTTGCCAATATGAATGCCCGCTCCGAGGTTTTGAATATCGACGGTTTGGATATTCCCTGTACTGTCATCGACCGGATCACGTCTAATTGCTATACCGCGTCGCCGCAT
>CALDNV010000051.1:0-1347 GCA_937914605.1 uncultured Neisseria sp. | reverse complement strand
TTGGGTTTGGTCGAGCTGACCCGCAAACGTTCGCGCGAAAACCTCAGCCAAATCCTCTGCGAACCCTGCCCGTCCTGCCAAGGCAGGGGTCGTCTGAAAACGCCGCAGACCATCTGCTACGAAATCCAGCGCGAAATCGTCCGCGAAGCCCGCCGTTACGACGTGCAGTCCTTCCGCATCCTCGCCGCGCCCAACGTCATCGACCTCTTCCTCGACGAAGAATCGCAATCGCTGGCGATGCTCATCGACTTTATCGGCAAACCGATTTCGCTGGCAGTCGAAACCGCTTACACGCAGGAACAATACGATATTGTGTTGCTGTAAAGACAAAAGGTCGTCTGAAAACGGAATCGGGGTTTTCAGACGACCTTTTGGCAAAATCGGCAGACCATTCAAGTGCAGCATTCCTTTAGAAGAAAATGTCCATCATACCCGGCAGAACCCACGCCGAAGGAAACCCAATCAAGTACGGAAAAGCAACAAAAGGTCGTCTGAAAACCAGCCGCCCCTTTCAGACGACCTCCCGCTAAACCCCTCCTAATTTTCCCCTGCTATCCTTCCCACTGATTAAGGAGAACACCATGCGCGTATTGCTTGCAGAAGACGACCACATGATTGCCCAAGCCGTAGCCGCCAACCTCAAAGACAGCGGTTATGCCGTCGATTGGGTCAAAAACGGCAGCCAAGTTTCTACCGCCCTTCAGGCGCAGAACTACGACTTGCTGCTGCTCGACCTCGGACTGCCCGGCAAAGACGGGTTGGATGTCCTCACCCAAATCCGACACGAAGGCAGCAAAACCCCCGTCCTCATCGTTACCGCCCGCGACGACCTCCACAGCCGCCTCAACGGACTGGACGGCGGCGCCGACGACTACATCGTCAAACCCTTCGACATGGCGGAGCTGCAAGCCCGTATGCGCGCCGTCCTGCGCCGCCACAGCGGCCACAGTCAAACCCTGCTGACCAACGGCGCGCTCACCCTCAACCCCGCCACCTACCAAGTCGAAGTCAAAGGACAAGACAAACCCGTCCTCCTAAGCAACAAAGAATTTGCCGTCCTCCAAGCCCTGATGATGCGTCCCGGCATCATCCTCTCCCGCAGCGACCTTGAAGACAAAATCTACGGCTGGGGCGAAGAAGTCGAAAGCAACGCCGTCGATTTCCTCATCCACGCCCTGCGCAAAAAGCTCGGCAAAGAACACATCCAAAACGTACGCGGCGTAGGCTGGCTGGTCGCCAAAGAGGTCGTCTGAAACCTCAAACCGCGCATCCATGCCCGCCCATGCCATAATCAATATAGTGGATTAACTTTAAATCAGGACAAGGCGACGAAGCCGCAGACAGTAC
>CALDNV010000050.1:0-1170 GCA_937914605.1 uncultured Neisseria sp. | reverse complement strand
TATCTGTACTGTCTGCGGCTTCGTCGCCTTGTCCTGATTTAAATTTAGTCCACTATAATACCGCCGCCCGCCCTACCCATACGGGACAACGCTATAAACTGTAAAGATGGCACAGCGGGACAAAACAAGCCTGTATACTGCATTTTCACACATACATTCCTCACAACACACAAGGAGACAAGAGATATGGGTTGGATCAGCACCATCATTATTGGATTTGTAATCGGCGTATTGGCGAAATTCCTGCACCCGGGCAAAGAAAACTTGGGCTTCATCATGACCACCCTGCTAGGCATAGGCGGCTCCGCGTTGGCCGGTTTTGTCGGACAACAAGTAGGCTGGTATCGCGTCGGCGAACCGGCAGGATGGATTGCCTCCACCGTATTTGCCGTCATTATTTTAGCCATTTATACGCGCCAGATTAAAAGCCGTTAAACCTCATAATAAGTGATAAACTTTGATATCGTAGCTCAACGATTCAAATACAGACAGGCTGTTTATTAAGGAATGCCTCATCTGCCGATGCAAGGCGGCAAGCCGCAGACGACGCCCGCAAGCCAACCTTGTAGCTGTACATGCAGATTCCTTTCTATTCAGCCTGTTTTATGCAGATACCACATGAAACGACTCTTACCTTATCTAAAATCCCTTATCCAAGCCCTCCTCCTCTTTATTCTGATTTCCGTAGCCGTTGACTGGTGGCGCAAACCCAATCAACCGATGCAAGCCTCATCAGAATCCCTCCGTGTTATCAATGGAAGCAGCACTTCGCTCGAAACACTCAGCAAAGAACGTGTTACCGTTGTCTATTTTTGGGGAACATGGTGCCATATCTGCTCATACACATCCCCGACAATCGACCGCTTACATCAAAACGGTATTCCTACGCTCGGTGTCGCCGTACATTCCGGTTCCGATACAGAGATTCGGTCCTATATGAAGGAACATCAACTGCAATTCCCGACAGTTAACGATTCAGACGACCAATTGGCAGCCAACTGGAAAATTGCCGTCACCCCGACCATCATTTTGATTAAAAACGGAAAAATGATACATCACACCTCAGGATTGAGCAGCTATTGGGGATTGCGCAGCAGAATCTGGCTGATGAACCTCTTCTACTGACCAAACCCCTATTAAAATCCTTAAAATATAAAGAACCCAAATACC
>CALDNV010000049.1:0-1123 GCA_937914605.1 uncultured Neisseria sp. | reverse complement strand
TCAGTACCGATCGCAATCAAATGATTCCTAATGCCAGCCTCTACGAATTTGGTATCCTCAATTCAGCCATGCACAATGATTGGATGCGTGTGGTAACAGGTCGTCTGAAAAGTGATTACAACTATTCCGGTACACTGGTGTACAACAATTTTCCTTGGCCCGAAGCCGGCGAAGCCCAAAAAGCGCACATCACTTCACTTGCTGAAAACATCCTGCTTATCCGCGCCGACTACCCTGACCAAACCCTCGCGCAGCTCTACGATCCAGACAAAATGCCGCCACCGCTCAAAGAAGCCCATCTCCGCCTCGATGCCGCCGTTGACCGCCTCTACCGCGCCAAACCCTTTTCAGACGGCATGGAGCGCGTAGAATTTTTGTTTGACTTATACGAAAAAGCCGTCAACGGCCAAGCAACGCCGTAAAACGGCATCTTTGCCCCGACATCACCGTCTTTAAAAGGAAAATATCTTGACTATCCCCCTGCTCCACGTCGAATACGGACAAACCGGCAACAGCACCAAACCAAACAATATGGGCATGCGCGAAATGCAGGCCAAAGCGTTTGCCAAACGCGATGCGCAATATCTACTGCTCAAAGCGCCGCCCGCTTCAGGCAAATCCCGCGCGCTAATGTTTTTGGCTTTAGACAAGCTGGCCCATCAAGGCATCAAAAAAGCGATTATCGCCGTCCCCGAAATGTCCATCGGCGGCTCGTTTGCCGATACCGAATTGGCGAAACACGGCTTTTTTGCCGATTGGCGCGTCAAGCCGGAAAACAATCTCTGCACCGGCAGCGGCGACGATAAAGACCAAGGCAAAGTGGATGCCTTTATCCGCTTTATGCGCGGCAACGACCCAGTTTTGGTCTGCACCCATGCGACTTTCCGCTTTGCTTTCGACAAACTCGCAGATATCGGGGCATTTAATGATACGCTGGTGGCGATTGACGAGTTCCATCATGTTTCTGCGGAAGTCAACAACCGCTTGGGCGCAGTATTGGACGAAATCATGAGCAATTCCTCGGCTCATATTATCGCCATGACCGGTTCGTACTTCCGAGGCGATGCCGTGCCGATTTTGAGTGAAGAAGACGAGGCCAAGTTTGAAAAAGTAACCTACACCT
>CALDNV010000048.1:0-3620 GCA_937914605.1 uncultured Neisseria sp. | reverse complement strand
GCCAAGAAGCGGTTGATGTTGCGCATTTTGATTTGATAATCGCCTTCATCAGTACCCGGACGGAATTTGATTTCCTTAATTTGTACCTGCTTCTGGTTTTTCCTGGCTTCGTCGCGTTTCTTGGCTTGTTGGTATTTATATTTACCGTAATCCATCAGTTTGCATACAGGCGGTTTGGCGGTAGGGGAAATCTCTACCAAATCCACATCCTGCTCTTCGGCCATAGCCAAAGCTTCACGAACCGATACGACACCAAGCTGTTCGCCTGACTCACTGATTAAACGCACTTCTTTGGCGGTAATTTCGCCATTGATTCGTGCTTCGCGTTCTTGAGCGATGATGAATACTCCTATAAAAATTAATGGTTGACGAGGGCGTCTGCGATTTCTTGCTGCAGTTGTGCAATGAAATCATCCAAATCCAAAGAACCCAAGTCTTCTGCTTTGCGGCGCACGGCCACTTTGTTTTCTTGCTTCTCTTTATCACCGACAACGATTTGATAAGGGAAGCGGTATTGGCTGTTATCCCGAATTTTGTAACCGATTTTTTCGTTACGCAAATCCAGCTCCACACGAAAGCCTGCAGCCTGCAATTTGGCAGCCACTTCACGGCAGTAATCCGCTTGATTTTCGGTGATATTCATAATCACCATTTGAACCGGCGCCAACCATAGCGGGAAAGAACCTGCATGGTTTTCAATCAAAATACCGATAAATCGTTCCAAAGAACCCAAAATGGCGCGGTGCAACATTACCGGACGGGCGCGGTCATTGTTTTCGGTTACATATTCTGCATCCAAGCGTTCCGGCAATACAAAGTCCAGTTGCAGCGTACCACACTGCCAAGAACGTCCCAATGCGTCTTTGACGTGATATTCGATTTTAGGTCCGTAGAACGCGCCTTCACCCGGCAACTCATCCCATTCCACGCCGCAAGCAGTCAATGCTTCGCGCAGACCTTGTTCTGCCTTATCCCACACGTCGTCTGAACCGGCGCGCTTCTCAGGACGCAGTGAAAGTTTGACGGACACATCATGGAAACCGAATTGCTTGTAAATACGAACCAGCAATTCATTGAATGCCCGCGCTTCGCTGACGATTTGATCTTCGGTACAGAAAATATGCGCATCGTCTTGTACAAAACCGCGGACACGCATCAGTCCATGTAATGCACCGCTCGGCTCGTTGCGATGGCAAGAACCAAATTCTGCTAAACGCATTGGCAAATCGCGGTACGAGCGCAGACCGTTATTGAAAATCTGAACATGTCCCGGACAGTTCATCGGTTTAACCGCGTATTCGCGCTTTTCCGAACTGGTTACGAACATATTGTCTTTGTAGTTATCCCAGTGACCGGATTTTTCCCAAAAGGTTTTATCCATGATTTGGGGGGTTTTAACTTCCTTGTAACCAGCGGCATTCAGCTCTTTACGCATATGCTGCTCGATAGTCTGCCACAAAGCCCAACCTTTGGGATGCCAAAACACCATACCCGGTGCTTCGTCTTGCAAATGGAACAAATCCAGTTGTTTGCCCAATTTGCGGTGGTCGCGTTTTTCTGCTTCTTCAATGCGTTGGATATAGGCTTTTAATTCGTCTTTTGTCGCCCAAGCCGTACCGTAAATACGTTGCAGCATTTCATTATTGCTGTCGCCGCGCCAGTATGCACCTGCCAACTTGGTCAGCTTGAAGTTTTTCAGGAAACGGGTGTTCGGAACGTGCGGACCGCGGCACATATCGACATATTCCTGGTGATGATACATACCCATAGCTTCAACTTCAGGCATATCGTCAATCAGGCGCAGTTTGTATTCTTCACCGCGATCTTGGAAAATTTTGATGGTTTCGGCACGCGGAGTCATGATTTTGATTACATCATAATCCTGAGCAATCAATTCTTTCATGCGCGCTTCGATGGCAGCGACATCTTCAGGCGTAAACGGTTTTTCCGTAGCAATATCGTAATAAAAGCCCTCTTCAATGACGGGGCCGATAACCATTTTTGCATTAGGATAGAGCTGCTTGACCGCATGACCGACAAGGTGGGCGCAAGAGTGGCGGATGATTTCAACGCCTTCTTGGTCTTTCGGGGTAATAATTTGGACAGTTGAATCTTCGGTAATCGGATCGCACGCATCGACCAATTTGCCGTTTACCTTACCCGCCACCGTCGCCTTCGCCAAACCTGCTCCGATAGACGCGGCAATCTGTGCCACGGTAACGGGCGATTCGTACTGGCGGACTGAGCCGTCCGGCAAGGTAATGTTCAACATCAAAAAAGCTCCAAAACATTAAAAAATAACGGCATAAATGCCGTTTGGGAAATTTGGTAGGCACGATTGGATTCGAACCAACGACCCCCACCATGTCAAGGTGGTGCTCTAACCAACTGAGCTACGTGCCTGTTTAACAGGGTTCGGATTATAGACGATACTTTGACGCGATGGCAAGTATGAAAACAAGGTTTCAGACGACATTGTCGGAACATTGTGATTTTTTTGAAACATTTTCAACAGTGAACATCTCGATACGAATAAGGTCGTCTGAAATATTCAAACACCGCTATTGCGATGAAAATCCTTTATAATCGCGTTTTTACCTCAATCGTTTGACTGCACGGCGGCTTCGCACGCCGTTTTCTACATTTATAGATACAACCTATGCTCAAATTTACCTTACATAAAAAAGACGGTCATGCCCGACGCGGCACGCTGGAACTAAACCACGGCAAAATCGAAACGCCCGTATTTATGCCGGTTGGCACTTACGGCTCGGTTAAGGCGATGAATCCGCAAAACCTGCACGACATCAAGGCACAAATTATTTTGGGCAACACTTACCATTTATGGCTGCGCCCCGGTTTGGAAGTCATCGAACAATTTGGCGGCCTGCACGACTTTATCGGCTGGAACAAACCCATCTTGACCGACTCGGGCGGTTTTCAAGTTTTTTCGCTCTCCGATATGCGCAAACTCACTGAAGAAGGCTGTACCTTCCAAAGCCCGATCAACGGCGACAGACTCTTCCTCTCGCCCGAAATCTCCATGAAAATCCAAACCGTGCTCAATTCCGACATTGTGATGCAGTTGGACGAATGCACACCGGGCGAAGCAACGCACGAGCAGGCGCAAAAATCCCTGCAAATGAGCCTGCGTTGGGCAGAACGCAGCAAAAAAGCCTTTGAAGATTTGAAGAACCCGAATGCCCTATTCGGTATCGTACAAGGCGCGATGTATGAAGATTTGCGCGAAGAATCACTGCGCGGCTTGGAACAATTCGACTTCCCCGGCCTTGCCATCGGCGGGTTGTCCGTCGGCGAACCCAAACCCGAAATGTACCGTATGCTGCGCGCCGTCGGACCGATGCTGCCCGAACACAAACCGCATTACCTGATGGGCGTCGGCACGCCTGAAGACTTGGTGTACGGCGTGGCACACGGCGTGGACATGTTCGACTGCGTCATGCCCACCCGCAATGCGCGTAACGGCTGGCTGTTTACCCGTTTTGGCGATTTGAAAATCAAAAACGCCAAACACAAACTCGACAAGCATCCGATTGATGAAAGCTGCACCTGCTACGCATGCCAAAACTTCAGCCGCTCCTACCTGCACCACCTGCACC
>CALDNV010000047.1:0-2663 GCA_937914605.1 uncultured Neisseria sp. | reverse complement strand
GTACAGTACCCGCCACCTGCGCCGCAGCAGCATACGCATGCTCGCCCGCAGCATTACCGAAAACAAAAGCCACCACGGCGAGCATTACATCACCCGCAACCGCAAAGAATATTTCAAAATGTTCTACTCCGCGGCGGGCGGCGGCGTCATCATCGCCCTGATGGCACTGCACAAAATCCATATCGGTACACTCGGCTTCAGCCCCTTCGTTACCTCCTTGTTGTCAGGGCTCAACTACGGCATAGGCTTCATGCTCATCCATATGCTGCACTGCACCGTCGCCACCAAACAGCCCGCCATGACCGCCGCCAGCTTCGCCGAACAGGTCGATCTCAACGAAGGCGGCAAAGCGGTGGACAACAAGCTCGCCAAGCTCCTTATCGACGTATGCCGCTCCCAAAGCGTCGCCGTCTTCGGCAACGTTTCCATCGCTATCCTCTTGGCGTGCGCCATATCGTTTGGCTATGCCCATCTGCACCAACAGCCCATACTCGATGCCCACACCACCGCCTACCAGTTCAAATCCATAGACATCATCAATCATCCGACGCTATGGTATGCCGCTATTGCGGGCTTGTGGCTGTTCTGTTCCGGCATCATCGCAGGTTTCTTCGACAACCGCGCCGACTACCTCAACCTGCGTCAACGCCTGCCCTTCAACCCCTTGTTGCGCAAAATCATGCGCCCCAAACCCCGCCGCATCCTCGCCGCCTACATCCACAAACACTACGGCTCACTGGTCGGCAACTTCATCTTCGGTATGCTCTTGGGCATGACCGGCTACTTCGGACACCTCCTCGGCCTACCGCTGGACATCCGCCATGTCGCCTTCTCCTCCGCCAACCTCGGCTATGCCGCCGTCAGCGGCAACGTCGGTTTAGGTACATTCCTACTCGGCATTTGCAGCGTCCTCGCCATCGGCCTGGTCAACCTCATCGTCAGCTTCACCCTCGCCCTCTTCGTCGCCCTGCGCTCGCGCGGCACGAAAATCGGCAGCGTCGGCAATTTGTGCAAAAGTTTCTGGCAGCAGATTAAGGCCAACCCGCTGATCTTGTTTTTCCCGGTTACGCCAGTTCAGACCAAAGAGCCGACTAAAGAGCAGGGAGAAAAGCATTAAGGCAAGCCGACAGACGGCGCTTCAGTAATCAACCTCTTTTTCAGACGACCCCGCTATGCCCATCCTCGCTTGGAACACCCCGCCCGCCCCCGCCGAACTTGCCCGCGTGATCGAAACTCGTCCCGCGCCGCTGCATCTGGTTGCCTGCCTGAGCGAAAACCGCATGCCCGATTTTCCTTTGTCCGATGCCCCGACCGAGTTGGAAGGTCGTCTGAAAACCCGCCTCGACCAAGCCGTAAAATGCCTTCAGTTCAACGGCGTCAACTTTCTGGAAAACCTGCTGCCCGACGTGCATATCTGGCTTGTCCCGCCACACTGCGCCGACAGCCTGCACGAACATTTCGACCGTATCGAATGGCAGACCGAAGCCGTGCCGCAAGCCGCGCCCAAGCCTATTAAACCTTGGTTCAGACGACCCCAAGCCATCACCCCGCCCGAACACGCGCTGGTTATCGGCGCAGGCATAGCCGGCGCCGCGACCGCGCGCAAGCTGGCGGAACACGGCGTGCGCGTTACCGTTTTGGAAGCGGGCAAAGCGGCACAAGGCGGCAGCGGCAACCGCCAAGGGCTGCTCTACGCCAAAATCTCGCCGCACGACACCGAGCAGACCGAACTGCTGCTGGCAGGCTACGGCTACACCCGCCGCCTGCTGCAAGACCTACTGCCCGATTCCGACGCATGGGGCGGCGACGGCGTGTTGCACCTCAATTTCGACGAATCCGAACGCAAACGCAATCAGGCATTGGGTTTGCAGCAACATCACGCCCACCTTTACCGCAGCGTGTCCGCCGACGAAGCCGCGCAAATTGCAGGCATAGACGTCTTTTCAGACGGCCTCTACTGGCCGCAGGGCGTATGGCTGAACCCGCCCGCCGTCGTCCGCGCCTTGCTGAATCATCCGCTGATTGCGTTGCACGAAGACACACCCTTATCCTCCGCCGAATACGACGGCGCAAACTGGACGGCACACACGCCGTGCGGCAGTTTCAGCGCAACCCACATCATCTACTGCATGGGTGCGCACAGCCCGAACGCCACCGACGCCAACGTCTCCGCCCTGCCGTTCCGCCAAATCCGCGGGCAAACCGGCGTAACGGCGGCAAGCGGTTTTTCCAAACGCCTGCGCTGCGCCCTATCCGGCGAAAGCTACATCAGCCCGAGCTGGCAAGGGCAACACTGCTACGGCGCAACCTTCGTCCTCAACAGTAACGACGATGCTTGGCATCTGCACGAAGAAACCGCCAACCACGCCGCCCTGCAACAACTCAACCCGCCATTGGCGCAATCATTGTTTGAGCAAAACTCGCCTTGCTCATTTTCAGACGACCCCTTTGCAAAACCGCAAGGACACGCCGCCCTGCGCTGCGACAGCCCCGACCATCTGCCCGTCGTCGGCGCGCTCGGCGACATCGCTGCCATGCAGACCGCCTACGCCAAACTCGCGTTGGACAAAAATTACCGCCTCGACAACGTCCCCTGCCCCTACCTGCCGAACGCCTACATCAATACCGCACACGGCACGCGCGGACTCGCCACCGCCCCCGTC
>CALDNV010000046.1:0-1742 GCA_937914605.1 uncultured Neisseria sp. | reverse complement strand
AGGCGTAGTGCTGGCGGCGCAAAATTACCCCGAAACGCCTAAAAAAGGCGATGTTATTTCCGGTCTGGATGCTGCCAATCAAATCGGCAAAGTTTTCCATGCAGGCACAACGGCAAACGAGAAAGGCGACGTATTGACCAACGGCGGCCGTGTATTGTGTGTCGTAGGATTGGGCGACGATGTGGCGCAAGCCAAAGCCAAGGCGTATAGCGCATTGGAAAAAATCAGCTTCGACGGCATGCAATACCGTAAAGACATTGCCGACAAAGCAATCAACCGTTAATCAAAGAAACAGGTCGTCTGAAAACGTAATTGTCTTTCAGACGACCTTCCCTATCATGCAATTCCCCAGAATCCTTTCAGCTTCGACGCTTCGCAAGCTGCAATCCCATCTTAAAAAAGGCGGCTTGGTCGCCTATCCTACCGAGTCCTGCTACGGCATAGGCTGTATCCCGACCTTGCCTAAAGCGCTCAACCGACTGATTCATCTGAAAAAAAGACCGCAACATAAAGGCATGATTGTCATTGGCAACCAATTGGAGCAATTACAGTCCCTACTCAAAAGGTCGTCTGAAAACATTCAAATTATGCTCAGGAACGAATGGCCTGCGCCCAAAACTTTTCTGCTTCCTGCGGCTGCTGACGTTTTGCCCGCATTGCGCGGAAAAAGACGCAGCAAACTGGCGGTCAGGGTTCCTGCCCATGTAGGTGCGCGCCGCTTGTGTCAGGCTTTGAAAACGCCTTTGGTCTCGACTTCATGCAACCGCGCAGGCAAACGCGCGTGTAAGACGGAGCGGGAAGTGAGAAGGCAGTTTGGAAGAGATGTATGGGTAGTCGGCGGTTTAATCGGCAAACAAAAGTCGCCGAGCCAGATTATTGATGGGGAAACAGGTGTTCGTTTGCGTTAGAAATCGGATGGATGGGATGAGTAGGAATTGTGGTTTGAACTATAGTGGATTAAAATTGCAATGATACGGCGTTGCCCACGCCCTTATGTACTATCTGTACACGACGGGCGTTGTCGCCTTGTCTCATTTTTATTTTAATCCACTATAATAAACCGCATATTTGAGAAAATGTGGATAATCCTGAATATAACTTTCCTAAAAAAACTAAAAAGGTCGTCTGAATCCCTATATTCATGGTTTTCAGACGACCTTTTGATTTGACTATCTTGTGGATAAGTATGTAGATAAGTTGAGTATTAGAGCTTGCTTCCGCATACGGCTTCGAATTGTTTTTCGGTAATCGTACCGTTCATCACGCTCATCGGGCGGATATTCGTCGCGGTGTAGTTGTGTTTGGAAATTTCTTTGCCGTGTTCGTCGAGGAGCTGCAAAGCGGTCAGGCGGTAGGTCTTGTTGGTGCAATGGATTTCCCAGTCGCCAATGGCGGTTTTGTAGGCAGGCGTGTTGACGAAGCGTTCTTCTTTCATCTTCGATACGGTTTTTCTATCACGGAAAGTGACCAAAGTACCGTTTTTCTTGATGCTGTTTTTATCAATCGCCACTTTGATATTGCCGTCGGAAATCGTGCCGATGTTGTCCCAGTTGCCGCTGACGCCGCCACTTGTAGTCGTAGTCGTTTGACAGGCGCTCAGGAGCAGGGCTGCCGATAAAGTCGAAATAAGGGAAAAGTGTTTGATGTTCATAAGTTTTGGTTGCTTAGGATAAATTATTAGACTGCCGTATTATGCGCGAAGACGGCGGGGCAGTAAATCGGCTTTGCAAAGTCTTAAAACC
>CALDNV010000045.1:0-3405 GCA_937914605.1 uncultured Neisseria sp. | reverse complement strand
GCACTACGCTTGGATTATCCGTCCGCTTGAAACCCTGCGCGACGGCGTGGAAACCATCAGCCAAGGCCGATTCGGTGTACAAATCGATACCGAACAGATTCAAGAGTTTGCGCAAGTTAGCAAAGGCTTCAATCAAATGAGCAGTCGTCTGAAAGTCCTCTATACCGATTTGGAAGGACAAGTCGCCAGACAAACCCAAGACCTCGCCCGTCAAAACCGTGACCTGACCCTGCTCTACCAAACCACGCGCGACCTGCACCAAACCCTAACCCCGCGCGAAGCGGCAGAAGAATTCCTCGCACGGACCCTGCCTGCCGTTTCCGCAAGCGCAGGCAGCATCCGCCTTTTAGACAACGACCGTAAAAACACAAACCTTATTGCCTCCATCGGACTGTCTGAAGCCGAAGACAGAGATTCGGATACCGAACAAACCCAACCTGAAGAAGAAACACTCCTATTCAAACATACCGTCGTTTTCCCCATCACCTATCAAGAAGAAGAACTCGGCATCCTGACCCTATATTTTTCAGACGACCCCACACTTAACGACAACGACAACGAACTCCTGCGTACATTATGCGGTCAATTAGGTGTATCCATCGCCAGCAGCCGTCTCGAACAAGAGCGGCGCCTGCTTGCCGTACTCCAAGAGCGCAACCTGATTGCCCAAGGTTTGCACGACAGCATCGCCCAAGCATTGACCTTCCTCAATCTTCAAGTTCAAATGCTGGAAAGCGCGTTCCATGCCGACCAGAAAGAACAAGCCGAAGAAAACATCCGCTTCATCAAAGACGGCGTGCAAGAATGTTACGAAGACGTGCGCGAACTCCTGCTGAATTTCCGAACCAAAATCAGCAACAAAGACTTCCCGGAAGCCGTAACCACCCTGCTGTCCAGGTTTAAACGCCAAACCAAAATCAATGTCGAAACAGTATGGCAGGACGACGGCCGCACATTAAACGATGACGAACAGCTGCAAATCATCTTCATCCTGCAAGAAAGCCTGTCCAACATCCGCAAACATGCCAAAGCCCAACACGTCAAAATCAGCATGCTCAACCAACAAAACTTTACCCTGAGCATCGAAGACGACGGTATCGGCTTTAACCCGCAACACCTGCACAAACTCTCCGGCGAACATGTCGGACTCGGCATCATGCAAGAGCGTGCACGCCGCATCAATGCCAACCTAGACATCCAATCCCAGCCCGAACAAGGCACAACCGTTACCTTAACCTTACCGCAACACAAGAGAACGACCCATGACTATTAAAATCATCCTCATCGACGACCACACACTCTTCCGCAGCGGCATCAAAGCACTACTCTCACGCCAAAGCGACTTTGAAGTCATCGGCGAAGCCGCCGACGGCTTGTCCGGCGTCAAAATGGCGGAACAGCTCAAACCCGACGTCGTCTTACTCGACCTTGACATGCCCGTCATGAACGGACGCGAAGCACTGGCACAAATCTTGGGCGTCAACCCAAACCAAACCGTCATCATGCTGACCGTTTCCGAAGACAGCGACGACCTGACCGAATGCATGCGCATCGGCGCGCGCGGCTTTTTGCTGAAAAACATCAACGCCGACTTCCTGCTCGACAGCATCCGCAAAGCCGTAGACGGCGACAACGTCTTCTCTCCCGAAATGACCACACGCCTCGTCCAGTCCCTGATTTCCCCGTCCGCACCACGCACCGACCAAGCACTTGCCACCCTCACCCCGCGCGAACTCGAAATCCTCGGCTACCTCGCCGCCGGACACAGCAACAAAGTCATCGCCCGCCATCTGGACTTGGCAGAATCCACCGTCAAAGTCCACGTCCAAAACCTACTGCGCAAACTCAACCTCAGCAGCCGCGTCCAAGCCGCCGTTTACGCCGTCCAACACAAAGTCCCGCAGCCTGAAATTAATTAAACGGCTCAGGATGCTGATGCGGTAAAAACAAAAAAGGTCGTCTGAAAACGGACATAGCAAATTTCGCTAAAACCATTTTCAGACGACCTTTTCCATCAAACAGGTGTAGAAATGAAGATACTGATTTATTTGGTTTTACTTCCCATTAGTTTACTTGTCCTGCTCTATCTCATCGGCTTAATGCTCCCCCAAACACGCCGACTTTGCAAAACAACCGTATTCGATGCACCGATAGACCGTGTCTACCAAACCATTACCGATAATCAACATTGGCAATACCGCTCTTCTTTGGACAATTTACAAATTGTCAGCCAAGAAAAAGACAAAGAAATTTGGCTCGAAACAACAGGCAAAATAACCATCCGA
The DNA here is from genome assembly GCA_937914605.1 of uncultured Neisseria sp. GTDB lineage: Bacteria > Pseudomonadota > Gammaproteobacteria > Burkholderiales > Neisseriaceae > Neisseria. Next base: position 1,120 of record CALDNV010000045.1, on the reverse strand, counting down.
TTTATCACCGTAGAAAAACGCGAACCAGATTATTACGCCTTTAAAATGGAACACCAACTGTTTCATGGCACATGGACAGCCGAATTAGAAGCCATATCCGCCAACCGCACCCTCTTTACTGCTACCGAAAATATCCGTTACAAAAACCCAATCATCCGCCTCATAGCTTACGCATTGATGGATTTAGACACAGCAATGCAAACCTATCAGGATGATTTGGATAAAGAATTGAGAAGAAGGCAAACAACTTCCACCTCAGACTTTTCAGACGACCAACTGCCCTGATCGAAGCCTAAATCCCCAAACACCACCAACCATAAAAAATAAAAAAGCCGTCTAAAATGACGGCTTTTTTGTATCCCATAACTGTCCCAGCATGTCGTAAGTATATGTTTCATATGATTATAATGGTTCGACGGAGGGACACAAACTAAAGGCATAATTCATTGTTTTATATTATAAAAATAATAAAGCAATTCAAATATACCCACAAAAAACACCACATTTTGCAAAGGTCAAAAAATAATTTAGCAGTTTAGGCCGGTCATTATAACTTTTTTTGGGGCGTGTTGTTATTTGAGTGATTAGGCCGGCGGCTTCTCTCTCAAATTTAAACTGCTATATATATATAAAAAACACTGGTTACCCTGGTTACCTGGTTACCAGCCCCTAAAAACCTTTATAAATCAACGATAATGCGGTAACCAGTTATGCCCTTATCATTGTTTACCAGTGCCGGTTAAGTGGTTACCCGCCGCGTTTTGCTTTCTTTTCATGGACTTGCAAAAATCTAGGGACTGCGTTATTACGCGCGCGCGTATTGGTGTCGAAATTATTTATTCCACTGCCTGCCTTTTGGGTAGATATGGCGTAAATAGGCTAAAATTGCGCTGTAAGCGTGTTTCATTGATTGGGTAGCAACTGTATTTTTGCCCGACGGGGTGAAAAATACAGTTGCTACACCTTGGTTTTAAAGTTTGTGCCACCCTCAGGTGGGGTGTGTGGCGCAGCCACGAACGCGGTTAGCGGGGATGCAGGCTACGGCTTACTTTTTTTTGTTGTGTGCTTTAAGCCATTTTTGCATTTGTTCAATTTCCGCTTGTTGTGCGTTAATAATATT
>CALDNV010000044.1:0-3003 GCA_937914605.1 uncultured Neisseria sp. | reverse complement strand
AGCCAAAGCGAAAAAAATCATCGACATCATGAAAGGGCGAATAGGCGAACATAAGCGCTCTGGGCGTCACACAAATCAATGCAATGATGGCAATCCAAAAGAATGGTTTGAGATGTTTGAGTGCAGTCATGGATGAAATGTTATAAAAATTTTGCCGCGCCTCGGTTGGCGAGCTCGTCGGCTTTTTCGTTTTCAGGGTGCCCGGCATGGCCTTTTACCCAAGTCCAGCGGACTTCGTGCTGTTGAACCAAGCTGTCGAGTTCTTTCCATAAATCATCGTTTTTAACCGGTTTTTTGGCGGCGGTTTTCCAGCCGTTTTTTTTCCAGCCGTGTATCCAGCTTTCCATGCCGTTTTTGACGTATTGCGAGTCGGTGCAGATGATGACTTGGCAGCGGCGTTTTAGGGATTTCAGGCCTTCAATGACGGCGGTCAGCTCCATGCGGTTGTTGGTGGTTTCCGCTTCGCCGCCGAACAGTTCTTTTTCATGTGCGCCGTAACGCATGAACACGCCCCAGCCGCCGGCGCCGGGATTGCCTTTGCATGCGCCGTCGGTGTAGAGATAGACGGGTCTGTCCATAAAATACCTTTGTGTGAAGAGCCATTATCATAACACAAGGTGGGAGGTCGTCTGAAAGCGGGGTTTGGGAATGGTTTATTAAGTGGACGAATGGATGCCGCCTTGATTGTCGGCAATAGAAAACAGGTCGTCTGAAACGGTTTCAGACGACCTGTTTGACTATGGACGCGGTGTTAACTGCCTGCGCCGACGGTGTAAACCTTACCGATGCTGTCGGGGTCTTGCAGGACGGTGGCGACGGCGGCGGCGAGTCCGTTTCGGCTCATGTAGTTTTTAGGGATGCCGTCAGGGCGGTCGGTCAGGATGAGGCGATTGTCTTCGCTGTTGTCCAAACCGCAGGGGCGGAGGATGGTCCAGTTCAAACTGCTTTGTTTGAGGTAGATTTCGGCTTCGGTTTTGGCGCGGACGGCTTCGCCGAGAGCTTGTTTGAAGGGTTCGCTCATCATGTCCCATTGTTCGCCGCAACCCATGCTGGTAATCAGGATGAAACGGGCTTGCGGGTTGGCGGCTTGGGCGGCGGCGATGATGTTGATATTGCCCAGTGCGTCGCTGCGTATGCCTTGTTCGTTTTTGCCGCCGACGAAACTGATGACGTTGTCGGGGCGGTATTGCGCGAACACTTTGTCGAGCGCGTCGGCATCGAGCGCGTCGGCTATGGTCGTCTGAATGCGGTGTTCGCTGAAGAACGAATCTTCAGGCGGCTTTCTTAATACGGCAACGGTGTCGGCGGGATGGGTGAGTGTGCGGATGAATGCGCGGCCGGACGGGCCGTTGGCGCCGAAGATGAGTTGCATGGGGTCTCCTTTGTGTGTCGGCTGGTTAGGGGTTTCAATAATCTACTTACTCTGTTGAGTGGTTGGGGGTAAGGTTAGTTGATTTTTCAGACGACCTTTTTGGGTTTGATGTTGTGCGGTCGTGGGCATAGCCCACGCTACTTCTTTTCGGTTCTCTTTCGCGGCAGAGTATTAGGTCGTCTGAAAGCGGGCAAAGCGGGTTTTATAACAACTGCCGTAGCGTGGGCTTTACCCGCGACAGTGACTTGCCGGTTTGGTGTCGTGCTCTCTCCCTAACCCTCTCCTGCGGGGAGAGGGAATTGAGGATACTGAAATTCAACCATTTTTGGATTCTCTGCCACTTGGAATTTGTCAGCAAATCTATCCCCTCTCCCCGTGGGAGAGGGTTAGGGAGAGGGCAGTAAGCGCAAGCTTACTTTAGTGGCAAACACCAATCTTGCAGGCAGCCTGTCGAATTTCATCGGCTATTTACGATGCCGAAAGATGATTTCGTTTGTGCAGGAATGCGGCAATTTCTATCGGTTTCAGGCAGGGGTCGTCTGAAACCTGTTTAAGCCGCCTCGAACAGTTTTCTCATGGCTTCGATTTGGTGTTGCTTGAGTTCGCCGGCTTCGTCGCGGCCGACGAAGATTTTGAACATGGCGCCGCCGTTGCGGTTGATGAAGTTGAGCGAGCAGGTGTCTTTGCCCATAAACGGGCGCTCTAAAAGGTAGATGGCGGCGCAGTTTTCGTAATAGATATGACCGTGTACGCCGCCGTCGGTTTCAGGGTGGTCGAAATTGTAGAAGCCGCGGCCGACTTTGCCGCCGGGCAGTTTGCCGGTAACTTCGACGATGGCGTCGGGGGTGTGGGCGATGAAGGTGACGGCTTCGTCCCAAGCGGCAACAGCTTGGAGGATTTCGACGATGCGGCTGCCTTCGGTTTGGCGGATGCAGTTTTCGGGCAGGCAGCGGATGACGTCTTCAAAGCTGCATTGGTTTTGCGCGGCGAGCATTTCGAGCACTTGGCCGGGATTTTTTTCCAATGATTGGCGCAACATGATTTGTTGTTCGGATGAAAGTTTTTGCATGGTTTGATCCTTTTCTTGAGTCGGAAGGGTGAGCATGAGTTTGCGGATGAGGGTGGGCGACCAGTAGCGGCCGCTGGTGTTCAGGCGGATAAGGCCGTCTGAACTTTGTTTTTCAAAGAGTTGCATTGCCTGCCATTGGGCGATCAGTTTCTGCGCGGCGGCGTTGCCGTCAAACAGCGAGAGATTCAGACGACCTGTTTCCATGTCGTGCTGCACTTGTCCGAGCAGGGTTTTGTTCGGGCTGTGGCCGCTCATGAAGGCGATGTTTTTTTCGCCTTTCGGGGTGGCGAGGTAGCTGTCCAAATCGCCCTGCACCTGATAGCTGAAGCCGCCGAAGTTGCCGCCTGCGCCGGAGCCGAACGCCCAGCAGGGAATGTTGGATTTGACCAGCGTGTTGTAGCGGTTGCGTTCACCGCGGCCGGGATAGGCGAAATGGCTGTTGCTGACTTGGTTCCAGCCTTTTTGCGCCAGCGTTTCGACGGCGTAGGCGTATTGGTCTGCCTGAACGTCGAAACCCGGCGGGGCGGGAAATGCGCCTTTTTCCACCATGCGGTTGATGGGC
>CALDNV010000043.1:0-3541 GCA_937914605.1 uncultured Neisseria sp. | reverse complement strand
TTATTTCAAATCAAAAACAGCAAAGGTCGTCTGAAATCCCTTTCAGACGACCTTTTCATAAACATCCGAAACAATTTCAAACATACCGAGCTTCAACTCACAACCTAAAGCCATCCACCCATAAGTCCCTGTTACTTTTTTGAACAGTATCCATGTTAGTATTATGACTTATTTGATTCAAATTGGATTGGGTTGCTGTAATGAGTAAACACATTCTTTTAGGGATAAGCGGTGGTATTGCGGCTTATAAATCATGTGAGTTGGTCCGATTACTAAAAAAACAAGGACATTCTGTAACGGCAGCAATGAGCCGTGCAGCCACTGAATTTGTTACCCCTCTTACGTTTCAAGCATTAAGCGGAAATCCTGTTCTAGTCGATACGCACGATGGCCACTCGACTAGAGGAATGAGTCATATTGATTTAACCCGAGAAGCGGATGTTTTTTTAATTGCTCCCGCTACTGCCAATACGGTTGCCAAGATTGCCAACGGTATTGCTGATAATCTGCTGACCAATTTGGCAGCAGCACGAAAATGCCCCATGGCAGTCGCTCCGGCGATGAATGTGGAGATGTGGAACAATCCTGCCAATCAGAGGAATATCCAACAACTGATTTCAGACGACATCACGGTTTTTCAGCCATCCTATGGCGAACAGGCTTGCGGTGAAATCGGGATAGGGAGAATGCCTGAAGCGATTGAACTTGCCGATTTGATTCATGATTTATGGACGCCGAAAATACTTGCCGGCAAAAAAATCTTAATCACTGCCGGCGCGACCTTGGAAATGATTGACCCGGTCCGTGGGATTACGAATATTTCCAGCGGTCAAATGGGCATTGCCCTAGCCCGTGCATGCAGAATGGCCGGCGCACAAGTTACGTTGATTTATGGACAGTTACAAACTCCCCTGCCGACCGGTCTCTATCATATGGAACAGGCTATTAGCGCCAAAGAAATGTACGATGCCGTTCATAAATATATTGAAGATCAGGATGTTTTTATTTCCGTAGCCGCTGTGGCTGACTATAAGGTAAAAAACAGCAGCCCGCACAAATTGAAAAAAGAAAATTCAAAAGATACCCCGACCCTTGAATTGGAAGCCAATCCTGATATTTTGGCATCTGTAGCAGCCTTACCCAAACCTCCTTTTTGTATTGGATTTGCAGCAGAAAGTGAAAAAGTTTTGGAATATGCTCGAGCAAAACGTTTACGCAAAGGCATTCCGATGCTGATTGCCAATGACGTTTCTCAGGCAATGGGAAAATCTACCAATCAGATTACTATTATTACGGATGACGAGGAACTATCTTTCCCTGAGAAAGAGAAATTACAGGTAGCAGAAGAAATTGTTCAATCTCTTGCTCGCCATCTGGATAAACCAAACCTGTAAGTAATTAGGTTAACCTTAACTATAGTGGATTAAATTTAAACCAGTACGGCGTTGCCTCGCCTTGCCGTACTATCTGTACTGTCTGCGGCTTCGTCGCCTTGTCCTGATTTAAATTTAATCCACTATATCTTCTACAACAGCAAAGGTCGTCTGAAAATTTTCAGACGACCTTTTTGATATTTAATGCCCTGCTGATGAACTCCCATTAAACGGCGGCTTAGCAAACCAAATTATGGAAATCATGACGATGAACAAGATACTGCCAGCCAGGAAAATCTCATTTGATCCCATAATGAAGCCTTGCTGCGTAATGGCATCGGAAATATTTTTCAAAACCTGCTGTTCACTCAGCCCCCGATTCGTCATTTCATGAACTGTTTGAACAGTCAAACTCGAATATGGATTAATCTGTTCACTCAGTTGCGTATGATGCAAAGCTTCTCTCCGCTCCCACATGGTACTGACTATGGATACACCCACACCACCCATGAAGACGCGCAAGAAATTAGACAGGCTACTTGCTGATGCAATTTGATCGGATTTAATATGGGACAATGTAATGCTGGTCAACGGAAGGAAAAACATGGACACACCCAAGCCTTGCCAGAATTGGGGCCAAACAACATTGCTCATATTCATTCCAGCATAAAAATCAGTGCGCCAATAGAAAGTAAAAGCAAACGTCAAGAAACTTGCGGTGACAAGAAGACGCATGTCAATGCGGTTGCCGAATCTACCTATAATCGGGGACAACAAGATAGGAAGGAAGCCCACCGGTGCAGCCGCCAAGCCCGCCCATGTTGCGGTATAGCCAAGATTAGACTGCAACACCAGCGGCAACAGCGTGAGCGTACCCATATAAACCATAAAGCCCAATGAAGTTGCCAGTACGCCTATCGTAAAATTTCTGTTGCTAAACAAAGAAAAATCGACAATCGGGTATTTCTCGCCAAGCTCCCAAACCACAAAATACGTCAGACATACCAATGCAACGATGCCTAACACAATAATCTCTCCAGAGGCAAACCAGTCCAACTCTTTACCTCTATCAAGCATCATTTGCAGCGCACCGACGCCAACCACCATCAAGACCAAACCGATGTAATCTATCGGCGTCTTAACCACTTCTGTTTCCCTATCCCTCAATTGCTGCCACACAATAAGTGCAGAAATAATACCGATAGGGATGTTGATGAAGAAAATCCAACCCCAATGCCAATTATCCGAAATCCAACCGCCGAGAATAGGACCTAAAACAGGCGCGACGACAACGGTCATTGCCCACAATGCCAAAGCCAATGTCCGTTTTTCAGGAGGATACGATGCCATTAACAAACTTTGCGACAGCGGAATCAACGGTCCGGCTACAAAGCCTTGTAACACCCTGAAGATCACCAAAGCCTGAAGATTGGGTGCAATGCCGCACAACCACGACAGCAAAACAAATCCCACTACGGAGGCGATAAACAGTTTTACTTCGCCAAACCGTTTTGCCATAAATCCGGTTAGTGGTACTGAAATTGCATTCGCCACAGCAAATGATGTAATGACCCAAGTACCCTGAGTAGTCGCTGCCCCTAAGTCCCCGGCAATTACCGGTACTGCAACATTGGCAATCGTGGTATCCAAGACTTCCATAAAAACGGCAAGGCTGAGCGCCAACGTAACCAGCACCAGCCTAACACCCTGCAATGGCGGATAATTCATATTTCTTCGCTATTACTCATTCAATATATTGCACAGTGATTGCGCTTAGATACACATCCCTTTTCAGACGACCTCTTTTGATGAATATTCACATCATCGCAAGCCAAAAACAAAGTTCTGCCTTACATTTAATCCATCACAACTTTGCTTCCTCATGCGCTTCGATATCTACTTGCTATCAAATACCCACATTCTCAGCAATTCAACGCATGAAAGGTCGTCTGAAAACATTTTTACTTAGCGTATTTCTCAAAAATCTTATCGATCAACGCATCGGCGGCAGCCCAATCTACGCCTTCAGTTTCTGGGGATTCTACATTTTTATCAGCGGCAGCCGTCATGTTTTTTCCTGAGCCGGCACCTGCAATATCAACCTTTACCTTCATAGATAAACCGACACGAAGCGGATTAGCCTGCAACTCTTTCGCATCCAAACTGAT
>CALDNV010000042.1:0-3539 GCA_937914605.1 uncultured Neisseria sp. | reverse complement strand
ACAGCGCACCCGTTTCGACCTCGAAATGCTCTACGAAATGGGCTTCTGCAAAGGCATCGAAAACTACTCCCGCCACTTCTCCGGCAAAAAAGAAGGCGAACCGCCGCCCACGCTGATGGACTACCTGCCCGACAACGCCATCATGTTCATCGACGAAAGCCACGTTACCGTTACCCAAATCGGCGGCATGTACAAAGGCGACGCCTCGCGCAAACAAAACCTCGTGGATTACGGCTTCCGCCTGCCTTCCGCCCGCGACAACCGCCCACTCAAATTTCACGAATTTGAAAAAGTCATGCCGCAAACCGTCTTCGTGTCCGCCACCCCCGCCAAATACGAAGAAGAACACGCCGGACAAGTGGTCGAACAAGTCGTCCGCCCCACAGGGCTGGTCGACCCCCAAATCATCATCCGCCCCGTCGCCACCCAAGTCGACGATTTAATGAGCGAAATCAACGACCGCATCCAAAAAGGCGAGCGCGTACTCGTTACCACCCTCACCAAACGCATGGCGGAGCAACTCACCGACTATTACAGCGAACTCGGCATCAAAGTGCGCTACCTGCACAGCGACATCGACACCGTCGAGCGCGTTGAAATCATTAGGGATTTGCGGCTCGGCCTGTTTGACGTACTCGTCGGCATCAACCTGTTGCGCGAAGGATTGGACATCCCCGAAGTCTCCCTCGTCGCCATCCTCGACGCCGACAAAGAAGGCTTCCTGCGCTCCCACCGCAGCCTGATTCAAACCATAGGCCGCGCCGCGCGCAACGTGAACGGCGTCGCAATCCTGTACGCCGACAAAATTACCGACTCCATGAAAGCCGCCATCGACGAAACCGAACGCCGCCGCGAAAAACAGATTAAATTCAACGAAGAACACGGCATCGTACCGCAGCAGATTAAAAAACAGGTCAAAGACATCATCGACGGCGTGTACCACGAAGAAGACGGCGGCAAAGGTCGTCTGAAAGGCAAAAACAAGGTTAAAGTCGGCGAAATCCACAACGAAGAAGACGCGATTAAAGAAATTGCCAAACTGGAAAAAGCCATGCAGCAGGCGGCTAGGGATTTGCAGTTTGAAGAGGCGGCTGTGTTAAGGGATAGAATTCGGGGGATTAAGGAGAATTTGTTGTTTGGGGCGGAGTGAGTTAGTATAGAAATTCATTACTTATTTTATTAATGGAGAAAATATTATGTTATCAGATATGGAAAATTCATTATCTTTGATAAAAAATAACAAAGTTAAATCAATCATGAAAGATGCTTTATTATGTTACAACACTAACATATTAAAAGGTTGTGTTATATTCATATATCATGCAGTATTTTTACACATAGAAGAAGACTGTAAGAATATAAAAAAATTCTTAAGTGATGAGCTAAAAGATTGGGTCAAAAATACTTTTGAAAATAAAGATTCTTACACTCCTGAACAATCAATAGCAAATAAACTCTATAAAGAGAATATTATAGATGAGCAAGTATTTAATTTTTTAACTGATCTTATTCAAAAGCGTAATAGATGTGCTCATGCAGATTTTTCTTTTGTTTTAACAAATGAAGATGCTCGCTACCTCTTTCATAATGCAATTATTTTATTACTTCAGTATATTAATCTATCTGGAGAGAGTGAGGTTGGACATATACTAGAATTAATCACATATGATAGAGTTTTTGAAAAAAACACACTAAAAGAGCAAAGTGATTTAATAAAAAATAAAATACTTTTTAATACAAAAAATATAGACTTTCTTGCACGAAGAATACTTTTATCTTATGATGAGGCTAAAGAAAATTATGTAAAAATTAATATAGAAATATTACTTTTCCATCTGTGCAAAGAATATCCTAATTTATCAAAAATTATATTTAAAAGAATTAAAGATGAAGTGCTTAATAGTTCAAATAGAAAATATAATAATATTTTTAAAATATTATTATTATCAACTGATGATATCTTTTCAAGTTGCTTATCAGAAAAAAATGATGGTGAAAGAAGGAAATTCTTAAGAGTTCTAGATGAAATTGATATATGTATAACCTCTGTAGAAGATATTGATATTGAAAAATCTATCATGCCACTATCTCAAAAACTTAGGAGATATCTACGAGAAATAAATAATAGAGATAAAGAAAATAATATTGTTCGAACATGTTTCCCTAAAGATGAACAAAACTATGATCAAATATTTCAAAATCTAGCAACACATCTTACCAATCCAGATTGGAACGATCGGTCTGTTGTTAGAAATATACTAGATAAAGAACTAGCATATCTATCGTATCATTTAAACGATAATGACGCTATCAAACTATATATAGAGATAATTGTATATATTAAAATATTAAATCATACTAATGTTAAAATGTATGAAGAGTGGAGATATTTATTAGATGATATTGATTATTTTCTATTATCAGGAAGGGAAAATCTTAAAAGGCCAATTGAAGAAATAGCTGAGAGCATAAAGTTCTTTAACTATGCAAATGCCTCTAAACAAGAAATAGAAGAAATAAAAAAACTAATATCTACTGATGAACTAAGAGGTTATGCTGTTAAACAGAGGAATAATCCTAGCAAATCATAGCAAGCGTAGGTTGGGTCAAGACCCAACAAAACTGTTAAATTTCACAAAATGTTAGGTTTGCAACCCAACCTACATTTTGCCCAATTACATATAATAAAAAGGTCGTCTGAAACCGATTTAACGTTTTCAGACGACCTTTGTTTCATTCCAAACAACAAATATAATCGCTTAAAGACTGGTTTCTTCCTGTTGGTTCAATACCCAACAAAATCCATTTTAAAAAGACCCCTCCCATCATGATCTATCCGCAAGCCCTGCAAAAACTGCAATATTGGCTGACAAACAACCAAACATCTCACGCAAATCACCTAAATTTCAATGCACATCCCCTTTCAACCGATGAATTGCAGGCAATACGCGAATATACGCAAAACAGGCTGCCTGAAAGCTATTATTTATTTTTACAGCAATGCGGCACGGGGGATTTCTTTTATTCGTGGTACACCAGCGTGATAGATCAAACCATATCGCAAACGCCCAAAATAGAAATCTACAACCTCGCCCAACTGCAAGAACAAAATCTCTATTACCAACAACTATTGCACGAAGAACTTGACGACCTACCGCCCGACGAACACCCCGACATAGGCGAAATCTTTATCGTCGGCGCGCATCACAGTATGGGAGATTGGTTCGGCTTCGACCTTTCCCGTGCCGAACCTAACTTCGATATTTTTATCCACGATGCCGCTAACCCCGCCACCTATGCCGAGGAAGCCCAATGGCGACGGTTTGAAGACTGGATCATCCGTTGTGTGGAAAGCGAGGGAGAAGATACGCTTTAAACAAGCTGTAGCAAGCGTAGTCGGATACTTGTATCCGACAAAACCTTTAACACTCCCGTCCTTGCAATTCATTGCAGCAATGCCCAAAATGTCGGATTCAAGAATCCAACCTTGTATATCGAAACACCCGTATCATAGCAACCAACCGCCCGGCCGCCACCCG
>CALDNV010000041.1:0-1968 GCA_937914605.1 uncultured Neisseria sp. | reverse complement strand
GAAGAATACGATGGCGTAAGCAATCCAAACCAAAGCGATCAGGATGTCGATAGGCCATTCCAATTCAGCATACTCTTTAGCTTGGGTATAACCCAAAGGCAGGCTGACGATTGCCGCAACGATAACTGCCTGCCAGCCCCAGAAGGTAAATGCCGGCAGCCAACCGCCGAACAGGCGTGCATTACAGGTACGTTGAACAACGTAGTATGATGTACCCATCAGACCGCAACCGCCGAACGCAAAAATCACCGCATTGGTGTGCAACGGACGCAGGCGGCCGAAGTGGAACCAAGGGCCGACATCTGATAAATCAAGGGACGGGGCAAACAATTGGGCGGCAACGATGACACCGACCAACATGCCCACAATACCCCAAACTACGGTCATGATGGCGAACTGGCGCACCACTTTGTAGTTATAAGTTTGTGTGTCCATGAGAGTCTCCATGAATTATGGGAATAAAAATTTTTTATCTCACTTTGCCGTATGCATTTTGAAAAAACGCAATAAGGGCTAAGTTTAAATTTTTCTAAATTTAACATATAAGACAAGCCTAGCCAAGCGGAATTACATTTCACTCCATCTGGCGGCTTTATCGATTTTTTATATTTTTTACTTTATAATCATATTATTATTTAACAACCTCCCCTACAGCGCCACTTTATTTTTTCAAGCCTCCCTTTTGAAGGGGACTTTATCGATATAAATCAAACCGCATAATCCGACCTTTTTATTCATAAAATTTAACAAATACATTAATAGTCATGATTAATTACAAAATCACCCCCAACCCGCTCGCCCACGAGTGGCACATCCGCCTAACCTTCCGACAAGAACATGATTTGGAAACAGAAATCAGCCTGCCGAACTGGGTTCCCGGCAGCTATCTGATACGCGATTTCTCGCGCCACATCACCACCATCCGCGCCTTTTGCAACGGAGAATATGCCCATCTGACCCAAGTCAAAAAAAACCGGTGGCGCACTGCCCCGCAGTCCGGCGAGTGGGAAATTTACTACACCGTTTACGCCTACGACCTGTCCGTCCGCGGCTCGTTTCTGACTGCCGAACGCGGGTTCTTTGACGGCGCGTGCCTGTTTTTGCAGGTAAACGGACAAGAAAACAGCGCGCACCAAATCGAATTCCCCATCCTGCCGAAAACATGGCAGATGGCCACCACCCTGCCCCAAACCGACGTCCACAGCTTTCAGACGACCTCCTACCACGACTTAATCGACCACCCTGTCGAACTGGGCAACATCGAATTTCTCGATTTCGAAGCCGGCGGCATCCCGCACCGCATCGCCTTGAGCGGCCACTACCCCGATTTCGACCGCGACCGCCTCGTGTCAGACATCCGCACAATCTGCGAAACCGAACTGGCCATGTTCCCCTCCCCTGCCCCGTTCACCCATTACCTCTTCCTGCTCCACGTCGGCGACAACATCTACGGCGGACTGGAACACATCAGCAGCACCGCCCTGCTCGCCGACCGCCACAGCCTGCCGCCGCACGGCATGACCGACGCCAACGATGCCTACACCCAACTGCTCGGACTGTTCTCACACGAATACTTCCACGCCTGGAACGTCAAATCCATCAAACCCGCCGCCTTTGCCCCCTACGACCTCGACCGCGAAAACTACACCGAGCAGCTCTGGGCGTTTGAAGGCATCACCTCCTACTACGACGACCTCTTCCTCGCCCGAAGCCGCACCATCGCCCCCGAAGCCTACCTGCGCCTGCTCGCCCAAAGCATCACCCGCGTGCAGCAAACCAAAGGTCGTCTGAAACAAAGCCTTGCCGAATCCAGCTTCACCGCTTGGAACAAATTCTACAAACAAGACGAAAACAGCCCCAACGCCATCGTCAGCTACTACCAAAAAGGCGCACTTGCCGCCCTCTGCCTCGACCTTGCCATCCGCAGTAAAAGCAGCGGGCAACACACCCTCGACAGCGTCATGCAGC
>CALDNV010000040.1:0-8014 GCA_937914605.1 uncultured Neisseria sp. | reverse complement strand
ATAGTACGGCAAGGCGAGGCAACGCCGTACTGGTTTAAAGTTAATCCACTATAAATTACTTATGTTCTGCAAGAAGACAGCGGCTTGATTGCGTTTGATATTGTCTAAAAAAGGTCGTCTGAAAACGGGTATGGCGGATTTTGCGCCAACCTGTTTTCAGACGACCTTTTTGTTTTTTTAAATTTTAAACATCAATCTTTCAACAAAGCCCCCGCCAGCCAAATATTGAACGCTACGCCGACCGTGACCGTAATGCCGAAGGCGGCGACGGCGGGCGTGCCGCTTAGGGCGAGCAGGGCGAAGGAGATGGCGGTGGTGGCAGCGGCGAGCAGCATCCCGCCCAGCCGCGCGGGTGCGCTGTGTCGCGCGGTGAGGGCATAGACGGCGTAATCGACGCCGATGGCGGACACCAAAAGCAGGCCGAACATGGCGAACAGGCTGACTGGGATGCCTGCCAGACCGAGTACGGCGACGGTGCAGACGGCGGCGGCAAGCGGTACGGCAAGGATTTTAGTGCCGCGCTTCATGCCGAACATACGCCATAAAACCAGCCATGCCAGTGCGTAGGATGCCAGTTTCAACCACGCCGCCTGATTGCGCGTGTGGTGAAAAAGGTCGTTCAGGTGGGCGCGTTTGTCCGCCCAATGTACGCCCGCTACGCTTTGCGCGGCGGAGCGGACGGCGGTGTCGTCGGTCATGCCGTTCAGGCGCACGATGGCGGCAAAACGGCCTTTTTCGACCTCACCCAAATACAGCGGTCGCCAGGCTTCCGCCAAATCGGTTTTCAGCGCATCGGCAAGCGTCAGCGGCGGCGCATCGGCGGCTTGCAGCAGCGCGTTGCGTAGGGTTTTGTGCGGAATGCCGATATCGACGAGCGGTTGGCGGCTTTCGGGCAGCTTGGACAGTTCGCGCAGGCGGTTTTGCAGTTTTTTCTGTTCGGACACGGGCATCAGTAGCTGGTCGGGAGATTGGAAGCTGACGAGCTTGCCTTGCGCGACGAGGGGTTGCAGGGCGCGGCCGAGTTCGGCGGTTTTCATCAACAAAGCGTCTTCGCTCGGCGCTTCGGCAACCAAGTATTTGCCGCCGAAATCCGCGCCGCTCAACTGCCCGATGCGTTGCACTTCCGCCAGCATTTCAGACGGCATGTTGACCCATTGACGGATGTCGTCGCGCCAGTCGCTGCGCCACAGTCCGACCGCCAGCAATACGCTGCCGACCATCAGCCAGCCGCGTTTGTGCAGACGGATTTTCAGACGACCCGACAGCGCGTAGAGCCGTTCGGTCAGCGCGGCAAACGGCACGGTTTTGGCACGGTAACGCTGAAACAGCGGCGGCAGCCACAACACCGTCGCGCCGAATGCGCCCGCCAGCGCAAATCCTGAAAACACGGCGGTCTGCCGCAATACGGGCAACGGCGTGAACCACAAGAGCGCGTAGCCCAATACCGTAATCAGCAGGCTGACGGTAAAGCTCGGCAAAACATGTTTCATGGCGGGTTCTGCCTGCCAGACGGGGTCGTCTGAAAAAGCCGTTTTGCCGTTTTTCGCCCGTGTGCCGAATACCGAAGGCGCGAGCCAGTGCAGCGGGAAATCCACCAGCATCCCGACCAAACTCGTGCCGATGACGATGGTCAGGATATGCACTTCGCCGAAGAACAGCAAAGCCGCCGCCAGACCGGTCAGCATACCCGCCGCCAAAGGCAGCGTCAGCCAGAACACGCGGACGCTGCGGAATACCCACAGCAGCAGCGCGAAGGTCAGCAGCATCCCCACCGTACTCATCAGCCGACTTTCCTGCTCCGCCTCTGTTTTGGACGCGGCGGCAAACAGCGCGCCGCCTGCCGCCAACGTGTCCGCGCCTTTGGCTTTTGCCAGTTTACGGCTTTCCGCCATCAGCGGCAGAAGGGCGTCGTTGCCGGAAAAATTGTCGCCCGCCGCCAGCCGTCCGCGCAGCCAAACCCAAGTTTTCCCGTCGTCGCCTTCGGTGAACAGCATTCCGTTGTCCATGTTCCACTGCAAACGGCTTTGCCGATTCGCCTTGCCCGCAACAAAACGCCCGAAGCCCAGCCAGTCTTGTTCCAAAGACAAAGGCGAGGGTGCGGCAAACGGGTTGACCGCCGCTTCCGCCCGCGCCTGAAAATACGCTTGCGGATGCTCAAACAGCAGACGCACCTGTTCGTTTGGCAGCAGCGCCAACCCCAGCTTGCCGATGTCCTTGCGCACCTTGTCCAAGTCGGGCGTCACGCTGCTGTCCACTTGCTCGAAGACGCCGCTTTTACGCCACAAAGCCGCAATTTCGGAGGTCGTCTGAAACGCCGTTTCCTCGTCTTTGCTGCCCGCCAGCAAAATCACCTGCGTGTTCAACTGCTCTTCGCCCGCCTTGTCCGCCGCCGTCAAAAGCGCGTCAGGCTGCTGTTCGCTCGGCAGCAGCGCGGTCAGGTCGGTTTGCAGCCAATTTTGCGTGGAGACCGTGTAGATGAGGAACAGGGTCAGCAGGGCGGTGAGGACGGTGTAGGCGCGGCGGTAGGTAGTCATCATTTTTCAAATGGGTTTGAAGTGTGTCTACGGCATTTTATGGGGAAGTCGGGTGCATTGACAATCCGAATGGATAATCGGCAGGGGAAAGAAACAGGTCGTCTGAAAATGTGTTTGAAACAGAAGACAGTTTCGGATTTTCAGACGACCTGTCGGCACGGAGGCAGCGGCGTATTTCGGAACACGTTTCGCGTGCGCAAGCTCACAGGATTTCTGCGCGCGCCATCATGATTGGGTTGGGTTCGTCAGATGACAAACCGTCGGCAAGGCACAATGTTTCCAAATAATCGGCGATGTCCTGCCAATAATATCCTTGCGTTTCAGATTGCGCAGCCGCCTGACGGGACGGCCTTTCAGCTTCCTTGGCTGCCGTATTTAAGGTAACGGGAACGCCGTGTTCCGCGCCGTGTTCGAGCAAAATCCAAATGCTGCCTTCGCGCGTATCGGCGTGGGTGGCTTGGTGTTCGTATGCCCAGCCGACTGCGGCCTGTCCGCCGTTTGGCAAGGATTGTGCGGCGATCAGCAGGGGGTGGAAACAGGTTTCCAAATAGCGTTCGGTGGCGACCGCCAACGTTGCGCCGTGCGTGCCTAGGGTTTGCGCGGCATGAAAAACGGGGGCATTGTGCAGGTTGGCGATGAAGTCGAAAGGCATGGCGGCATGGTGGTTGAGCACGTTGTCTGCCATTTTTTCAAACACGGAAGGCGAGGAAAACGGCGTGCCGAGGAAGACGGCGCAATCGGGGCGGATTTCGCCTTGTCCGCGCAGCAGGCCTGCGCCGAGTGCGGCAATCAGGCTCAGGCGGCTGAGGCGGCGGGCGTCCGCGCCGCTTTGCTGCTGCAAGGTTTGTTTGAGGATTTTGTTGCCGACGGCGGCTTCGGTATCGAAACGCGCGGCGGCAATGATGCGGATGTCGGGATTTATGATTGCCATTGCCATACCATAGCTGTATTGCTGCCGCCGAAACCGAAATGGTTGGCGAGACAGAAAAGGTCTCCTGAAAAACGGATTTCGCGTCCTTGATAATCGGTGCCGCCGCCTTGTTTCAGGGCGGACAAGAGCAGCGCAGTTTCGAGGGCGGCGGTTGCGCCGAGAGTGTGGCCGATTTGCGCTTTGAACGCCATCAGTGGCGGCAGGGTGCCGAACACGTTTTTCAGCGCGGCCAGTTCGGCGGCGTCGCTGTCGGCGGTGCCGATGCCGTGGGTTTTGACGGCGGCGATGTTTTCGGGTGTAACGGCGGCGATGTTTAAAGCGCGGCTGATAACTTGTTCCAACGCCTTACTGTTGCTTTGAATCAGGTCGTTGCCGGTATTGGCGGCGTGGCCGACGAGTTTCAGACGACCTGCACAATCAGGCGGCGTGGCAGAGAGAGCGAGTGCGGCAACACCTTCGCCCAAAATCAGACCGTTACCGCCGAAGGGCTGATAGCGTTCGGTAAACAAACCCAAGCTGTGAAAATGCAGCAAGGTCAGGCGGTTGAGGTTTTCGATGCCGAGGACGAAGGCGCGTTCCGCCCCACCGCGCAAACAATTGTTTGCCTGAATCAGCGCATGGGCGGACGAGGTGCAGGCGGTCGCCAAACTGAAAATCTGCCGGTTGCCGCTGCGTTTGCGCAAATCTTCGGCAAGATAGAGCAGGCCGTGTTCCGCAATGTCTGTATCGCCCGCACGGCGGCGGTTTTCGTATTCGGCGATGGCGTAGGAACTTGAACCGATGAACACTGGCGCGTTGTGCCAGCTTTCAGACGACCATCCGGCATCTTCGGCGGCGCGGCGCAAATGTTGTTCGGCAATATCCGCAAAAGCGGTACTCCCCAAGCTGTCGT
The DNA here is from genome assembly GCA_937914605.1 of uncultured Neisseria sp. Taxonomy (GTDB): domain Bacteria; phylum Pseudomonadota; class Gammaproteobacteria; order Burkholderiales; family Neisseriaceae; genus Neisseria. The sequence goes on along the minus strand of CALDNV010000040.1, from coordinate 3,657 downwards.
CGGCAAAAGCGCGGAAATAAGCGGCCTGCTGCGGCTGGTTTAAAAACGTATAAGACACCGCATCGGGTCGTCTGAAATCCGCCTGCGGATTCAGCGCGGAGGTGGCCGCCGTACCGCAAACCCAGCTCACGCCCCATGCTCCGCGCGGACGAACGCCGCCAAATCGCGCACGCACATCATATGCTTGCGCACCATGCGATCGCCTTGCAGCCGCACTTGGAAATACTGTTGCAGCGCGACGCAGATTTGCAGCGCGTCGAGCGAATCCAAATCAACAGGGCTGCCGTCGCCGAACAGCGGCGCATCGTCGGTAAAGTCTTCGGCGGCAACATCATCGGTCTTGTCGGCTTCTTGCAGAATCAGCTTTTTCAATTCCGCTTCCAGCGCGTGTTCTGCCAAGGTAAAGGTGTAGGACATTTTTTGCTTTCGTGTTTGGGGTGGGGATGGATGTCGGCTTGTGTTTTAGTGCAACCCGCCACACTCGTTTTTCAGACGACCTAAAACCGCACCTGCGTCTGCAACTGTCTGCGGTAAACCAGCACGGCGGCGATCAGAGTCGTGGCGGCGAAGGCGGACAGCAGGATGAGGTAGCGGCCGATTCCGTCCAGTCCGCTGCGGTTGAGCAGCAGTTCTTGAAAAGCCTTTAAGCCCCATGCCATCGGGGAAATCCAAGTGAGTTGCTGCATGGTTTCGGGCATGACGTGGGCGGGTACCATAATGCCGCCGATTGCCGCCATCAGGATGATGCCGCCGCCGCCGAGCACGACGGCGTGTTCGGTGGATTTGGCGCAGACACTGACCAAAAGCGCGTAGCCGAGTGCGGCGGCGCTGACGGCGGCGGACAGCAGCGCATAGGGAACAAGGCTGCCGTTGAGTATGAGGGCGGGCACGCCGATTTCGGGCAGCAGGTAGCGGCCGAGCAGCAGCATTCCGACAAACTGAAGCTGGTTAATCAGGAAATAGGGGACGAGTTTGGCGGCAATCAGGCCGGACGCGGAGGCGCGGGCGAGACGCAGGCGGGTGATGGTGTTGGTCTGGCGTTCCAGCGCCATGACGTTCGACAGCGGTATCATAATGAAAAACATACCGAAAATCAGCCATGCGGGAACGCTGTGCTGTACGGCGTTGGGTTTTTCCACCGTGCCGCTACCTGCGCTCAGATAGTGTTCTTCCAGCATTTTTTTATCTAAAAAGCTGCGCACGGCGGCGAATTGTTCGTCGTTTTTTTCATCGACTTTTTTCTGGATGTCTTTGCGGATGGAACGGGGCAGTTTTTTATTGTCGATTTTGATGCCGTCGTTGTTGTCGAAATAGGCGTCCAGCCGCGTTTGGGTGTAGTGCTGCTGCAAAACGCCTTTAACCGCCGCCAGCCACGAAGGCTCGGTATCGGGCGGTACATAGATTTGCAAGGCTTTGTTGTCGGCGATTTTGCCGGAGGCGGCGTTCGGGTTGTGCAGCACCAGTTGGAAACGCTTGTCGTGCAGACCGTTTTGCGCGTCGGTCAGTTTTTCAGACGACATCAGCGTGACATGAATCTGCTCTTTTTCCAACGCGGCTGCCAGCGCAGTATTGACGCTGTCGTCTGCTGCGCCGACCAGCGCGATGCGGCTGTCGGTGTGCGGGTCCTGGTCGCGGCTCAGCGCCAACGACATAATCAGCATGAAGGCGATGGGCATCACAAACAACACGGCCAAACCGTGCAGGTCGCGGCAGAGCAGTTTGAGTTCTTTGAGGAGGGAGGAAGTCGTCATTGTCGGTTTTGCTTATCTGTTGCCGGTTCGTCTTTGCGCAGGAAATCAAGGTAAAACGTTTCCAGCGAACCGTGTCCCTGCTGGAAGTAGCGGATTTGTGCGCCGCTTTGTTGCAGGGTGGCGTAAACGGCGGCAGCATCGTGCGCAGTTTCCATCATGCCACGGCTGTCCACTTGCTTTGCACCCAAAGCGGCCAGCGTCTGAGGCGGCAGCGGCGGTTCAACGGTAAAGCGCACGACACCTGTTTGCGTGCTTAAAAGCTCGTCCAAACCGCCGTGGTACACCAGCTTGCCGTGTTGCAGCAGCGCAATTTTGCCGCAAAGCTGCTCGATTTCCGACAGATAGTGCGAGGTGTAAACTACCGTTATCCCCTGCCGTGTCAAATCCGCCACGCTGTCGAGGATAAAGCGGCGCGACTGCGGGTCGATGCCGACCGTGATTTCGTCGAGGAACACCAGTTGCGGCGTGTTAATCAGGCCGATGGCAAAATTCAGACGACGTTTAAGCCCGCCCGAAAGATGCTTTGCCGCTTTGTTTTTGTGGGCGGTCAGGTCGGTCTGTTCCAACAGCGCGTTCAGACGACCCTTGTCGCGCACTTTGTAAAGCGAGGCGAAAAACAGCAGGTTGTCCCACACCGAAAGCTGCGGATAAAACGCGAAATCCTGCGGCACCAAACCGATTTTCTGCCGCTCGCTGCGGCTCAACAGGCGCAACGGCTTGCCGTCAAACAAAATTTCGCCCTGCCGTACTTCCTGCAAGCCGGCCAAAAGCGACATCAGCGTCGTTTTCCCCGCACCGTTGTGGCCGAGCAGCCCCAAACATTCGCCGTTGGCAATATCGAACGACACATTGTCCAGCGCGGCGGTTTCGGCTTTGGGATAACGGTGGGAGAGGGATTGGATTTGAATCATGGTTTCCAAATTGCCCTTTAATGAATATTTATAGTAATGCAGTCCACACATAACGGCGCTGGAATTTGCCGTCTTTAAATACGAAACACATACCGAAAGAACCGGCATCGTTATTCACCGAATTAAACAGATAAAGCATCTTGTCGGTGCGGCGGTAATAGGCTTCCCAGCCGTCATACGCATTGCTGCCGCGTGCAGTGGCGGCAAAATCGGGCAAGAACAGTCCTTGCAGTTCGGCAGCGGGAACTGCTTGACCGTTTAGCGTGATCTGTTCTATGGCAAATACGCTTTTCGGAATGGAGCCGTCTGTGCCGTAAAACGGTTTGCCCCGATAGAGAGGCGCGCCGTCACTATTTGGGGCTGTGCCTGAAAAGTCGCTGCGTTTGGGATGGATGCGGCGGGCGGCGATGTGTACCGTTTGACCGTTGCCGGACAAAGTCAGTGTGTCGTCGCGACCGAAGTGTTCACGCAGTGTAGCGAAGTTTTTGTCAGAGGCTGGAAATATCAGACGGCTGCGGTGGATAAAGCCGTAACCGCTGGTGGCTACCTGTTGCAACAGCGCGGTACAGAAATTCGGATTGTCTTTGCTGGCTTCGCCTACACATTCCAACGGCGTTCCGTTGGGAATTTTTGCCAAAACTTTGGCATTTAAATCAGGATTTTCGCGCAAATTGGTGTAGCCGTCGGCATCATGCACCAAGGCAAAGCCGTCCGGCGGCGCGGCATGGGTTAAGGCGGAACATAATAATAAGAGTGTGGCTAAGTAACGCATTTTTATCTTTTCTTTGAGTTTTCAGACGACCTTTTTTAGCGATATTTATATCGCAGCTCCCCATAAATAGCGGCGCTGGAATTTGCCGTCCTTAAATATAAAGCAAACGCTGAAAGGATTGCCGTCCGAACCTTGTCTGCCGAACAGATAAAGTGTCTTATCGCTGCCGCGGTAATAAGCTTCCCAGCCTTGATATACATTGCTGCCGCGTGCGGTGGAGGCA
>CALDNV010000039.1:0-5002 GCA_937914605.1 uncultured Neisseria sp. | reverse complement strand
CTTTGAGCTAAGGCGAGGCAACGCCGTACTGGTTTAAAGTTAATCCACTATAAAAAACAATCGCTGCTTTTAATATAAATTAAGGCCTATAAACGGCTGCTGCGTTTATAATGCGCCTGTTCAACCCTTCCACCGAGAAGACGCCATGAAAAAACTCCTTTACTTCTTTACCGCCTTTTTTGCCCTGTGTTCCAGCGCGTTTGCTGTGAACGCCGACGATTTGCTGCCGCCTGAAAAAGCGTTCGTGCCGCAAGTGAACGTTACCGACAAAGGCATCAACGTCGAATTCAAAATCGCCGACGGCTACTATATGTACCAATCGAAAATCGTCGCCGCCACCGCTCCTGAAGGCGTATTGGGCGAACCGGTTTTCAGCAAAGGCGAAGCCAAAGAAGATGAGTTTTTCGGCAAACAAACCGTGTTCCACCGCGCCGCTCAGGTCAACTGGCCTTACAAAAAAGCCGCGCCGACCTACAAGCTGACGCTGACTTATCAAGGTTGTGCCGAAGCCGGCGTATGTTACCCGCCTGTGGACACTTCTTTCGAGATTAATGGCAACGGTCTGTACCAGCCGCAAAGCGACGAACCCATATCCGCCAAAGACCGCTTCCTGCAACCCGATTCCGCCAAACCATCCCCCGCCGCCGCTCCTAAAGCCTCGCAAAACGACGACAGCAGCCGCTTCAAATTATCGTGGGACACATTAAACGCCAACCTGTTGGCGTTTTTTACCGCAGGGGTATTCTTGAGCTTTACCGCCTGTATGTATCCGCTTTTACCGATTGTTTCCAGCATCATCGTCGGCGATAAAACCGCCGGCAAAGGCCGCGCCTTCGCGCTGTCCGTAGCGTATGTGCAAGGTTTGGCACTGACCTACACGCTGGTCGGCGTCATCGCAGGCCTGACGGGTGCACTCTTAACCGTATGGCTGCAACAGGCATGGGTCGTCCTTGCCGCCGCAGGCCTGATGGTCGTCCTCGCGCTCTCCATGTTCGGACTCTTCAACATCCAACTGCCCAACGCCGTCCAATCCTACTTCCAAAACCAAAGCAGCAAACTCTCCGGCGGCAAAATCTTCTCCGTCTTCTTCATGGGCATACTCTCCGCGCTGATCGTCGGCCCCTGCGTCGCCCCGCCGCTCGGATTCGCCTTGGGCTATATCGGACAAACCGGTGATGCCGTTTTGGGCGGACTGGCGTTGTATGTCTTGGCACTCGGCACCGGCGTTCCGCTGATCCTCATCGGCACATTCGGCGGCCACGTTCTGCCCAAAGCAGGCGACTGGATGAACGGCATCAAATACGCCTTCGGCTTCATCCTGCTTGCCGTAGCCGTCTATCTCGCCACACCGCACCTGCCCTACTACCTCGTTGTCGCGCTTTACACCCTGCTCATGATCGTCCCTGCCGTCATGTTGCTGGTTAAATCCGGCAAACAGAAAGGTCGTCTGAAAACCACAGCCTCCGTTTTAGGCTTCCTGCTCATCATCGGCGGCGCATGGTTCGGCTGGCAAAGCGCAAACAAACAAACCACCGCCCTGCACCACTTCCTGACGCTCTCTCCCCCGTCCGAAGCAGGCAAAACCACCGACCACGGCAAAATGTTCACCGACGTCGCCGAACTCAAAGCCGCCATGGACGCCGCATTGAAAGCCAACCCCGACAAACCCGTCGTTTTGGATTTCTACGCCGACTGGTGTATTTCCTGCAAAGAAATGGCGAACTACACGCTCAACCAGCCGCAAGTGCATGAAGCCGTCGATATGGAACGCTTCTTCCAAATCGACGTAACCGCCAACACGCCCGAACATCAGGCACTCTACAAAGAATACGGAATCTACGGCCCGCCGGGCATTTTCGCCATCCACGCCGATGGCCGCCGCAGCGACCCCTTGCTCGGCTTCGCCAAACCGGACGAATTCATCAACTGGTACAAACAAAACGAAAAATAAAGACGAAAGGTCGTCTGAAAACCTGAAACAGGGTTTTCAGACGACCTTTTTAAATGGTGGTTTTTTAATCCAGGCTGTCCTGCTGACTAAAACTGACTGATTATCCAAAATTATTCGATTGCCACAGGAGATAATATTATGGATTTTGTCTTATTTGATTACCAGCTTCTATTAAATAGAAGTGAAGATATTGATTACAAGGAAAGTATTTTAAAATCAACTATTCCATTAATGCGTTTTCTCAAAACAAATAATTTACTCGTAGACGTTGATCCTTTTAATGAAGACGGCTCGATTAAAGAAAATATTGTTATTAGAAAGTCTAATGTAACCGATGAAGGTTTCCAATTATTTGTCAAACCAGTAAATAACTGGTGGAATGCTTTGGACAGGGGAGTTTCACCTGAGAAAATTACTATTTTGGAAAACGGGTTAAAAAAGATTCGCTCTGCAAAGAAGTAATTTCTATAAGTTTCAGACGACCTTTTTAAATGTTCGGTTTCAACCTATCTCACTTTCCCACAAGCCGGTAAATTAGTTTCGATTTTTGGCAAATTTAAATGAGCAAAACATATAAAGTCAGCCCTGAATATATAAGAATTTTTCTTGGATTATTACACGAAGGTGTCGATGACAGACTTGAAGGATTATCAGGTATGAATTTGGTAAATCGAGATAGTGTAAAAAAATTAGTGGAAGAATATCTGTATCCTGAATATCAAAACTTACCCATATCAACCCGATTCAGAATTAAAGAGAGTTTAAGGTTTGGCTTAAATTTCTGGACGGAAGAAAAGCTATATGATCAATTTCCCAGCACCAATGCAGCCTTTGAAATCCCTCAACAAATGACCGCAAAAGAACTGTATAAGCAAATTTGGGATGATATGTTCGATCATGAAGATATCACTGTTCTCGATATGACGAAATATCAGGAATCGAACTGAAACTGGCAAACTTTAGCCTATATAAAATACTTATTTAATGTGTAGCCTAACAAACATCAATTATAGTGGATTAACTTTAAACCAGTACGGCGTTACCTCGCCTTGCCGTACTATCTGTACTGTCTGCGGCTTCGTCGCCTTGTCCTGATTTAAATTTAATCCACTATAGATCAAACATCAACAAAACTAAAAGCTCGTCTGAAATGATTTTCAGACGAGCTTTTTAAATGGCATGTTTTCAACCCCACTACTGGTTACGCCTATTTAATTTTCAAAATTGGAAGATTAAGATGTCTTAATTCATTTTGTTTCGGACATGAGGTCTTTAACGAGCCTTTCTTACCTTTTTCTACATCTAGGCGTATCGATATGAAGCATTGATTTTTATCATGAATATATTCATCTACAGAATAACCCACACCCGTTTCTTCATCTGTATCAATTTCCGAATCCCCTGATTTTAATTTTGCCACGCCTTGCGCCAAAGAATTTTTCCCTGAATTGCGCGGGTTATATATATCGAATTGTATATTTCCATTTTTCAAATGCTTTGTCTGAAGCAATAGCCCTGTTTTGTTTACTCGATATGTTCCTGCATAGGCAGACAAGGGTATAAAAAGTAAAAACACATATAAAAACTTTTTCATCATACTGCTCTTTCCTCAATTATAGTGGATTAAAATAAAAATGAGACAAGGCGGCAACGCCCGCCATGTACGGGTAGTACATAAGGGCGTTGGCAACGCCGTATCATTGCAATTTTAATCCACTATAAATTTTAAACATAAGAATGCTCTAGTGATCCAAGTTTGAACCGGTACCACGTTGTCTCAACTTAGCCCAAAGATTGCGACTGAAGGTTTAAAATGACAATAGATTTATATGATAATCTGATTGATGCAATGGGCTGCAACAAATGGGATGAACGGCGAAAAGGTCGTCTGAAAGCGAATATTTCATTTTCAGACGACCCTTTTGGATTTGAACTCAATAAATAATGTTTTTGCCGTAGCTTTCCAAAATCGATTTGATTTTGAGAATGGTTTCTTTGGGAGGCGGATGTACGCCGGTGAGTTTGTAGGTGTCGCCGCACAATGCCCATTTGTGCGCGCCCAGTTCGTGATAAGGGAGAAGCTCGACCATTTCGACGTTGTCCATGTCTGCGATGAATTCGCCGAGCAAATGAGCGGAACGGTCGTCATCGGTATAGCCCGGCACAACGACGTAGCGGACGCGGGCGGGCTGTTTGCGTTCGGCGAGGTAGTGGGCGAATTTGAGGGTTTTGGTGTTGGGGATGCCAACGAGGACTTTGTGGATTTCGGGGTCGATTTGTTTTAAATCGAGCATGACGAGGTTGGTGTGGTCGAGCAGGTCGTCAAGGATGGAATCGTAATGCAGGGCGTAGCCGTTGCTGTCGAGGCAAGTGTGGATGTCGTGTTCTTGGCAGGCGGTGAACCAGTCGCGCACGAATTCGTATTGCAGGAGCGGTTCGCCGCCTGTGGCGGTAACGCCGCCGCCTGTGGCGCGCAGGTAGTGTCGGTAGGACATGACTTGCTTCATGACTTCGGACACGGTCATTTCTTGGGCCTGTTCGGTGTGCAAGTCCCATGTGTCGCGGTTGTGGCAGTAGAGGCAGCGCATGAGGCAGCCTTGCAGGAATAGGACGTAACGCAATCCGGGACCGTCCACTGCGCCGCAGGATTCTACGGAATGGACGATGCCTTTGCCGTTGTAGTGGCGGTGTCCGAGGTCTTTGGCGGGGGCGGGTGTTTCGGGGTTGATGGCGATGGATGTCTGCATGGTGTCTGATGTACCGGATATTGGGGTCGTCTGAAAACTTGTTTTTGTGTTGCAGAGGGTTCTTCTTATTGGATTAATATGCGGGCATTGCGTTCCCTGTTGTGAGAAGTTTATGGGCTGTTTTTAAATAGGTAAATGGGTTTTAATGATAACTCTATTGTACCGCCTTCGGTCGTCTTGATTTAAAGTTAATCCACTGGATTTTGATATTATCAAACCATTGCTTCAGGCAAAATCAAGCCGGGTTCCGGATAATCCGTCCCCCGGCTTGGTTTACTGTAAACCCTTTGCTTTACATAGTTTG
>CALDNV010000038.1:0-5003 GCA_937914605.1 uncultured Neisseria sp. | reverse complement strand
ACCGATTCACTTGGTGCTTCAGCACCTTAGAGAATCGTTCTCTTTGAGCTAAGGCAAGGCAACGCCGTACTGGTTTAAAGTTAATCCACTATAAAAAAGGCAAACCCGATTAGGTTTGCCTTTTTTATTACAAGACTTAATGAACGTCTTTCCAATATTCTTTTTTCAGGAAGTATGCCAGAGGCAGCATTACTGCAAGCAAGAACATCAACACGATATAGCCTGTACGTTTGCGCTGGAGTTGCGCCGGTTCACCCATGTAAACCAAATAGTTCACCAAGTCGCGTACATAAGCATCGTACTCTGTTTGGACGACTTTGCCGTTTGGCAAACGACGGCTGTGCGCGCCGGTAGATTCCCAATAGAGCTTGGGTTTCAATTCGCCATGTTCGTCTTTCACCATGACCGGCTGACCTTTTGCATCCAGCTCAACCGCTTGAACGCCTTGTTGCTCCCACAAGGGATGAGGCATGCCGACTTTGTCGAATACGACATTGTTCCAACCGTTCGGACGGGTCGGATCTTTATAGAAGCCGCGCATATAGGCATACAGATAATCCGCGCCTTTAGAACGGGCAATCAGTGTCAGATCCGGAGGAGCCGCACCAAACCATTTGGCAGCATCTTTAGGATTCATCGCCGCCAGCATGACATCACCGACGTTGTCTGTCGTAAACATCAGGTTTTTCTTGATTTCTTCATCAGTCAAACCGATGTCTTTCAGACGGTTGAAGCGCATACCGCTTGCCGAGTGGCAGGATAAGCAGTAGTTGGTGAAAATTTGAGCACCGCGCTGCAAGCTGACTTGGTCGCGCAGGTCAATCTCGACTTTTTCATAGTGTCCGCCACCGCTGGCGACGGCGGCACTCATAGGCACTGCCAATAACAAGGCAGCAAACCAGTTTTTCAGGGTATGTTTCATTTTCGCTGCCCTCATCAGATATTGGTTGCAAACAGGTAAGCACCCACTGCGGTAATACCGACATAAACAAAGAACATGATTTTTTGTTTAGTGGTGCTCATGGTTACGCGTTCCGGAACCGGTTTGTTTGTATCCAGTTTGGTATAGAACGGCATACCCAGGAAGAATGCAAAATAGACGAAGGACAGGATACGCGCAACCAAAGTACGGGTCTCGGTTGCTACCATCGCACCCAAAATACCCAAACCGATAAAGGCAATGATGAACAGAACCAACGCAGTTTTGAAGATTGGGCCGCGATAGCGGACGGATTTCACTTCACCTTTATCCAACCAAGGCAACAGGGCAATCAGGACAACTGCCGCGCCCATACCGATTACACCCCAAACCTGAGTACCGAGGAATGAAGGAATCGCACGCAAAATGGCGTAGAACGGGGTAAAGTACCATACCGGTGCAATGTGCGGCGGTGTTTTCAGCGCGTTTGCCGCGTCAAAGTTCGGGGCTTCAAGGAAGTAGCCGCCACCTTCAGGGGCGAAGAACAATACGGAGCAAAAAACAATCAGGAATACGACAACGCCCAAGATGTCTTTGACGGTGTAGTACGGATGGAAAGGAATGCCGTCGAGCGGAACGCCGTTTTCATCTTTGAGTTTCTTGATTTCCACGCCGTCAGGGTTGTTCGAACCCACTTCGTGCAAGGCGATGATGTGTGCCACGACCAAACCGAGCAACACCAGCGGTACGGCAATAACGTGCAGTGCGAAGAAGCGGTTCAGGGTAACGTCGGAAACGTTGAAGTCGCCGCGAATCCAAGTGGACAAGTCAGGACCGATAACAGGGATGGCGGAGAACAGGTTAATAATCACCTGCGCGCCCCAGAAGGACATTTGACCCCAAGGCAACAGGTAGCCCATAAAGGCTTCGGCCATCAATGCCAAGAAAATCAGGGAACCGAAAATCCACACCAATTCGCGCGGTTTTTTGTACGAACCGTAAATCAGGCCACGGAACATGTGCAGGTACACGACGATGAAGAAGAAAGACGCGCCTGTGGAGTGCATATAGCGGATAATCCAGCCGCCGGACACGTCGCGCATGATGTACTCTACTGCGGTAAAGGCAGCAGGCAAGTGATAGGCGTTCAGGTTGCCGTCCGGTTTGTAGTTCATGGTCAGGAAGATACCGCTGACGATTTGAATCACGAGGACGAGCAGAGCCAAAGAGCCGAAGTAGTACCAGAAGTTGAAGTTCTTCGGCGCGTAGTATTGAGCCAAATGCTCATTCCACATTTTAGACAGAGGGAAACGAGCGTCCGTCCAGTCTAACAATGCTTTTGCTTTGCTATTGGTTTGGTTTGCCATAATTATCGTTCCTTATTTTTAGTCTTCGCCTACCAAGACTGTCGTATCGCTCAGATATTTGTAGGGCGGAACAACCAGGTTGGTCGGTGCAGGAACACCTTTATATACGCGGCCTGCCATGTCGAATTTCGAACCGTGGCAAGGGCAGAAGAAACCGCCTTTCCAGTCTGCACCCAAATCCGCGGGGGCAACGTCGGGACGGTAGGTCGGCGAACAGCCCAAGTGGGTACAGATACCGATGGCTACAAGGATGTTCGGCTTAATCGAACGGGTCTCGTTTTTACAGTTTTCGGGCTGATGATCCACATCAGAATTAGGGTCTGCAACCGCGCCGTTCAAACTTTTCAGGTCTTTGAGCTGCTGATCAGTACGGTTAACCACCCAAATCGGTTTACCTTGCCATTCGGCAGTCAACATTTGTCCGGATTCGATTTTACTGACATCGATTTCGACGGCAGCACCTGCGGCCTTGGCTTTTTCCGACGGGAAAAAGCTTGCCACGAAAGGCGTAGCTACGCCCAAAGCCGCCACACCGCCCGCGCCGCACGTAGCCAGCGTCAGAAAGCGGCGGCGACCGCTATTGATTTCTTGATTATCCATTATTCAGTCGTCCTAAAATTTTGGGAATACCGAGCCATTAAACGATGTAATTCTACCTAGTTTACCGTGATACTCAAAGCATTATTTAAATTAAGGTAAATTTTCATGACGATTATCAAGGCTTAAGCGGGATTATCTTCGTCGAAATGACAGACTTCCAACTCAAAATGCTGTGCCACGGCTTCGCCCAGGGCGCGGATGCCGTAACGTTCCGTCGCATGGTGTCCCGCGCTGACAAACGCAACGCCTGTTTCATTGGCAAGGTGAAACTGCGATTCCGAAATTTCTCCGGTCAGATAAGCATCGACGCCTTCGTCTATGGTCGTCTGAAAAAATCCCTGCGCACCGCCGGTACACCATGCAATGCGTTTGATTTCGCGCGACATATCGCCGACGGCTACGGGCTGCCGTCCCAACGTTGCAGCAATGTGTTGCAACCATTCAGCCAAAGTCTGCGGCGTTTTCAGACGACCTATATTCAACAGGTTCTGTTCGCCGAACCGCCTTTCGACTTCCCAACCCAACTTATCGGCAAGCTGCGCGTTGTTGCCCAACACAGGGTGCGCATCCAGCGGCAGGTGGTAGCCCGCCATATTGATTTGGTGTTGCAATAATGTTTCGATGCGCACTTTTTTCCAGCCCGTAATCGTTACCGGCTCGCTTTTCCAAAACATTCCGTGGTGCACCAAAAGCATATCCGCGCCCTGCTCCGCAGCAAAATCGACCGCTGCCTTGCTTGCCGTTACCGATGTCGCTATTTTGCCGACTTCCGCCCTACCCTCGACCTGCAAACCGTTGGGCGCATAGTCTTTGAACATGCCGACCTGCAACACCTCGTCGCACCACGCCAAAATATCATTGCGTTTCGCCATATCATTCCTTTCAACACATAGCGGATTGAATTTCACAGGACAAAGCGAAGCAACGCCATCCCTGTTTCAAATCAATTCACCGCATTCATACAAAATCGGACGCACATTCTAACCGCAAACCCTGACGCGTCCCAATCCCCACGCCGTTCAACACGCGCCCGCATTTACACCCCGGCATGAAATATTTTAATATTGCCCGTTTCAAGAGGTCGTCTGAAAGCGTAAAAACCAATGGATTCCATCATCGAACTGCGCCATCTTAAAACCCTGCTGGCACTCGAAGAAACCGGCAGCGTATCCCTTGCCGCCAAGCGCGTCTTCCTGACCCAATCCGCCCTTTCACACCAAATCCGCGCGCTTGAAAACTATTACGACACGCCCCTGTTCGAGCGCAAATCCACGCCCTTGCGCTTCACGCCCGCCGGAGAACGCCTGTTGCGGCTCGCACGCGAACTCCTCCCGCAAGTTTCCGCCGCCGAGCGCGACCTCGCCCGCATCATCGAAGGCGAAGCAGGCGAATTGCGGCTGGCTGTCGAATGCCACACCTGTTTCGACTGGCTCATGCCCGCGATGGGCGAATTCCGCCCCATGTGGCCGCAAGTTGAATTGGACATCGTTTCCGGCTTTCAAGCAGACCCCGTCGGACTCCTGCTGCAACACCGCGCCGATCTCGCCATCGTATCCGAAGCCGAAAAACAAAACGGCATCAGCTTCCGCCCCCTGTTCGCCTACGAAATGGTCGGCATCTGCGCCCAAGACCACCCGCTTGCCGCCAAAACCGTTTGGGAAGCAGAAGACTTCATCGGCGAAACCCTCATCACCTACCCCGTTCCCGACGAAATGCTCGACCTGCCCAAAAAAATATTGTTGCCCAAAGGCATCAACCCACCGCGCCGCCGCAGCGAACTGACCATTGCCATCATCCAACTCGTCGCCAGCAAACGCGGCATCGCCGCCCTGCCCTACTGGACCGTGATGCCCTATCTTGAAAAAGGCTACGTCGTCCACCGCCAAATCACCGCCAACGGTCTGCAAAGCGAACTCTACGCCGCAACGCGCACCGAAGACGCCGACAAAAGCTATCTCGACAACTTCTGCCAAATCGTCCGCGAACGCAGCTTCGCCGACCTCCCCGGCTTGAGCGAACTAAAAATGCCCGGACACGATTAATGTTTTCTTGAAACACGGTGTTATAGTGGATTAAATTTAAATCAAGACAAGGCGACGAAGCCGCAGACAGTACAG
>CALDNV010000037.1:0-3529 GCA_937914605.1 uncultured Neisseria sp. | reverse complement strand
GATTGTAGGTCTTTGATGACTGATTTCATTGTGGTTGTCCTGTGAGAGTTATTTGTGTGGTAATCCGAGCCACTTTAAAGGAATTTCATCAAATAGGTAATGACAGTTCATGGAATGGATGTAATCTAATGTATCTTTATAAACAGGATTTTTGAACCATTCATTCAATACATAAACATATTCGACACGCCAGCCTAAATTCCGTACTAATTTACTATATTGTTTACGTTTGAAATCACAGGTTTGCAGTTTTTCATCTACAGAACCCGGGACTTGCTGAAATTTGATTTCAATGATAAACAAGGTATCCCGCACTATGACAAATAGTGCATTGTCAGGTTCTAAACGTTTGGAAAGATGCTCTCGCCAATTAATATTATATGGTTCCTGTTCTAGAAAGCGATACAGTTCCTGTTTTTTAAAACAGTATGCTAATTTTTCATTTTTAAACCAAATTTCATATCCGGTTTTATTGGTGGAGTTTTTGATTTCATAGCCGTCAATTTGTTCAAATAACTGCTTAATATCTGTTCGTTGTTCAAAATGTAATCCGGTAGTGGTATTACCGCCACCTTTTCCGCCTTTAATCATTTTTCAATCTCTTTTTAGCTAATTCAAAATAATCCGGTTCCCATTCGCATCCGCAAAAATTCCGCCCATTCTTTAATGCCGCAACACCTGTCGTGCCGCTGCCCATAAATGGGTCGAAAATCAAATCTCCGATATTGGAAGCAGCCTGAATACAGCGTTCCGCCAATGCTGTCGGTTTCTGTGTTGGGTGTTTGCCAAATTGTTTCTCTGCTTTGTTCGGCGGAGCAATTTGCCAAACACTTTTCATTTGTTTGCCTCCGTTTTGTGCTTTCATCACTTCATAATGAAAAATATGTTTGGCTTTTTTGTTTTTCTTTGCCCAAAGCAGTGTTTCGGTGGAGTGGGTAAAAAAGCGGCAGGATAGATTGGGCGGTGGGTTGGTTTTTTCCCATGTGATGTTGTTTAAAAGATGGTAACCAATGACTTGCATCAGATAACCTGTTAAGTAAATATTATGCTGTGTGCCGCAAACCCAAATCGTACCGTTTGGTTTTAAAAGTGCGTAGCACAAACGTAGCCATTCTTCGTGAAATTCCAAATCTGCTGCCAAGCCCTTGGATTTGTCCCAGTCTCCTTTGTTTACAGAAACCATTTTTCCGTTTTGGCAAGAGAAACCGTTATTGGAAAGCAGATAAGGAGGATCGGCGAATATCATGTCAAAGCAACCTTCCGGATATTTGTCCAAAATCCGACGCATCACTTTGAAAGTGTCCTCGTTATAAATCACAATGCCGTTTGAAACGTATTTTTTCAGACAGGTATGGTAACGGGTGGCTTCTTCTTTCAGAATATTAAATTCATTTGCCATAAATTGCCAATAATTCGCCTACTTTTTGTCTGCTGCTGCCGTTTGCGGCAATATTTCTTTGTACATCAATGGTTTCTATTCGTGCGCCTTGATATATTTTTCGGGTGAATTCAGTGTCGTGATTGGAAATCAACACACCTTTGGTTTGCTCTGCGGTTTGTTGTGCGATGGTCGCCAAGCGGATTTGATCGTTAAAATCGAAGCCGCCTGTTGCATAAGCAGTAAATGAAGCAGTTTCACTTAAAGGTACATAAGGTGGATCACAATATACTATATCATCGCTGCCTGCCAGCATTAAGGTCGTCTGAAAATCTCCGTTCATCAATTCCATGCGATCAGCTTTACAGATAAACCCCTGCATTTCCGTTTCAGGAAAATAAGGAGATTTATATTTTCCAAACGGTACATTAAATCTGCCTTTGCTGTTGTAACGGCACAAGCCGTTAAAAGCATGACGGTTCAGATAGATAAATATTGCGGATCGTTCGGCAATATCATTGCTGTTGTTGAATTGCTCGCGCAGTTCATAAAAGCGGGCTTCTTGATTATTTGAAGGGGTAAAAAACGAATGAGCAAAGTCAATGAAACTTTGCTTTTCTGATTTCAAAATACGATACAGGTTAATCAAATCGGCATTGGTATCATTCAATATGTAGGCATCAAAATCCAAAGCCAGAGATACAGCCGCCGAACCGGCAAACGGCTCAATCAGACGTTTGCCGGTTCGGTTAGGCAGGTTCTTGTGAATAAAAGGAGCAAGTTTGAATTTGCCGCCTGCCCATTTTAAAAACGGTTTGAGTACTGCCATGTTTATACGTTAAACAAGAAGTGCATCACATCGCCGTCTTGCACGACATATTCCTTGCCTTCTACGCGCATTTTGCCGGCTTCTTTGGCTTTGGCTTCGCCGCCGAGCGACACAAAGTCGTCGTAGGAAATGACTTGGGCGCGGATGAAGCCGCGTTCGAAGTCGGTGTGGATGACGCCGGCGGCTTGCGGGGCGGTGTCGCCTTTGTGGATGGTCCAGGCGCGGACTTCTTTGACGCCGGCGGTGAAGTAGGTTTGCAGGCCCAAGAGGTCGTAGCCCGCGCGGATCAGGCGGTTCAGGCCGGGTTCTTCCAAGCCCATCTCGGCGAGGAACTCGGCTTTTTCGTCGTCTTCCAACTCGGCGATTTCACTTTCCATCGCGGCGCAAACGGCGACAACAGGGGCGTTTTCTTTTTCAGCCAATTCTTTCAGGCGGTCGAGGTGCGGATTGTTTTCAAAACCGTCTTCGGCAACGTTGCCGACATACATAGCGGGTTTGGCGGTCAGCAGGAACAGCGGCTTGAGCATGGCGAGTTCTTCCGCGTCCAAACCGAAGGAGCGGACGGGTTTGCCTTCGTCCAGATGCGGCAGCAGTTTTTTGCACAGTTCGACCAGTTTTTGCGCGTCTTTGTCGCCTGAGCGGGCGCGTTTTTCTTCGCGGACGATGGCTTTTTCGACGCTGGCGAGGTCGGCAAGTGCCAATTCGGTGCCGATGGTTTCGATGTCGGCAATCGGATCGACTTTGCCGGAAACGTGGACGATGTTGTCGTCGTCAAAGCAGCGCACGACGTTGACGATGGCGTCGGTTTCGCGGATGTTGGCGAGGAACTGGTTGCCCAAGCCTTCGCCTTTGCTTGCACCTGCAACCAAACCGGCAATATCGACGAACTCGACGATGGCGGGCTGCATTTTTTGCGGGTTGACGATTTTTGCCAGTTCCGCCATGCGCGGGTCGGGCACTTCGACGATACCGACGTTGGGTTCGATGGTGCAGAAGGGATAGTTCGCCGCTTCGATACCCGATTGGGTCAGCGCGTTAAAGAGGGTGGATTTGCCGACGTTGGGCAGGCCGACGATGCCGCATTTCAAGCTCATGGTTTTTCCTGAAAAGATAAAAGTTTAACGGCGGATTATAGCATATCGGGGAATGACTCAAAAACTGTAAAGGTCGTCTGAAAAGCGTGGTTTTATACGGTAAGAACGGTTTGGCGTTTTCAGACGACCTTGGTAACGAGTGGAAAAGTAGCGTGGGCTTTGCCCGCGAGAAATTATAGTGGATTAACTTTAAACCAGGACGGCGTTACCTCGCCTTGCCGTACTATC
>CALDNV010000036.1:0-4053 GCA_937914605.1 uncultured Neisseria sp. | reverse complement strand
TTTGAGCTAAGGCGAGGCAACGCCGTACTGGTTTAAAGTTAATCCACTATATCTGCGGTCTTAATCGGGCGATTCAGTTCAAATCACAAAATCCATCGCCGTACCCTGCAAACTCTGGTCCATGTCCGCCGACGGGGTTTTGACCGAACGCCCCACCGGTTTGGCAGGTACGCCGACGACGGTGATTGACGACGGTACGTCCGCAACGACCACGCTGCCTGCGCCGATTTTGGAATTGTCGCCGATGCGGATGTTGCCCAATATCGAAGCGTTCGCGCCGATCATCACACCGTCGCCGATTTTCGGATGGCGGTCGCCGCCTTCCTTGCCCGAGCCGCCGAGCGTTACGCCGTGCAGGATGGAAATATTGTTGCCCAACACGGCGGTTTCGCCGGCGACGAAACCGGTAGCGTGGTCGAGCATCAGCCCATGACCGAAACGGGCGGCGGGGTGAATATCGACGCCGAAGACTTCCGACATACGATTTTGCAGGAAATACGCCAGCGTTTTGCGGCCGTTTTGATAGAGCCAGTGGTTGATGCGGTGCGCCTGAATGGCGTGGAAGCCTTTGAAATATAAAAGCGGCAGCGAATATTCGTCGCACGCGGGGTCGCGTTCGTAAATGGCTTTCAAATCGGCTTCGACGCAGTTGCTGATGCGCGCGTCGCTGCCCAATGCCTGCTGGTAGATTTCAAACAGGGCGCGCACGTCCATAATCGGGCTGCCGAGTTTGCTGGAAAGGTGGTAGGCGAGGACGGAATCGAGCGAGTCGTGGCGCAACACGGTTTGGTGCAAAAAGCTCGCCAGCATCGGTTCGGCAGCGGCTGCGGCTGCGGTTTCTTCGCGGATGGTGTGCCAGAGGTTGAAATCGGTTGTGTTCAGGTGGTCTTTTTTCATGTCGGGAGTCGTCTGAAAATAGGATGGTGTCGGCGTATCTTACCTTTTATCAACGATTTGCGATAGCGCATTGCGGAATATGCTTATGATGGTTTCCGTGTGCTTGAAGTTTTTTCAGACGACCATATATAACGTAGCATTCGATTCAAACCATTCCAAAGGATGCACGAAATGAGCGAACATCACGAACAATATCAACACGAAACCGAAGAGGCGGTAAACGCAGAAGCCGCCCAAGCCCCCAATACCGAACAACCCGAAGCTGCCGAACCGCCGACTTACGAAGAATTGCAGGCGCGTATCGCCGAGTTGGAAGGACAGTTGAAAGACAGCGAACTGCGCGGCCTGGCGAACGAGCAAAACCTGCGCCGCCGCCATCAGCAGGAAATTGCCGATACGCACAAATTCGCCGGACAAAAATTCGCCACCGAAATGCTGCCGGTCAAAGACTATCTCGAAATGGCGCTGCTCGACCAAAGCGGCAATTTCGACGCGCTGAAAATGGGCGTGCAAATGACGCTGAACGAATTGCAAAAAGCATTTGACGCCACGCACATCAAAGAAATCAACCCGCAGCCCGGCGACAAACTCGACCCGCACCAACATCAAGCAATGCAGGCGGTCGTCAGCGAGCAAGAGCCGAACACCATCGTCAGCGTCATGAAAAAAGGCTACACCCTGTCCGACCGCGTATTACGTCCCGCAATGGTTGTCGTGGCGAAACAAGAATCCTGAAGGCACCGCTTGATAAAGTTTATCAAGCATAAAATTTTCAGACGACCCTTCCCCGTCCCTCAAGCTCCAATCCCGCTTTTGGAAAATCATTCCGATGATGCCCAATCAGAAAAGAAAGACAAGGTCGTCTGAAAAACAAAATACAATCCTGTGGATAAATAGTTTAGCTTGTTGAATTTTATATAAAAAAAATTTCAACAAAACCCTTGAAAAAATATCGGGCAACCTTATTTACAGGTCAACGGAACAAATGTTCCACACAATTATTAATTTAGAAAAATCTTTTTAGGAGCAACATCAATATGGCAAAAGTAATCGGTATCGACTTAGGTACAACCAACTCTTGTGTATCCATCTCTGAAAACGGTCAAACCAAAGTTATTGAAAACGCAGAAGGCGCACGCACTACGCCGTCTGTCGTCGCTTATCTGGACGGCGGCGAAGTCCTCGTCGGCGCACCGGCCAAACGCCAAGCCGTAACCAACGCTAAAAACACCATCTACGCTGTCAAACGTTTGATCGGTCATAAATTTGAAGACAAAGAAGTCCAACGCGACATCGAATCCATGCCTTTCGAAATCATCAAAGCCAACAACGGCGACGCATGGGTGAAAGCGCAAGGCAAAGAGCTGTCTCCGCCGCAAGTTTCCGCAGAAGTCCTGCGTAAAATGAAAGAAGCCGCCGAATCTTATTTGGGCGAAAAAGTAACCGAAGCCGTGATTACCGTTCCGGCCTATTTCAACGACAGCCAACGTCAAGCCACCAAAGACGCAGGCCGCATCGCCGGTTTGGACGTAAAACGCATCATCAACGAGCCGACCGCAGCCGCTTTGGCATTCGGTATGGACAAAGGCGACAACAAAGACCGCAAAGTAGCCGTATATGACTTGGGCGGCGGTACCTTCGATATTTCCATCATCGAAATCGCCAACCTCGACGGCGACAAACAATTCGAAGTATTGGCAACCAACGGCGACACCTTCTTGGGTGGTGAAGACTTCGACCAACGCCTCATCGACTACATCATCGCCGAGTTCAAAAAAGACCAAGGCATTGATTTGAAACAAGACGTGATGGCATTGCAACGCCTAAAAGAAGCTGCCGAAAAAGCCAAAATCGAATTGTCCAGCGGCCAGCAAACCGAAATCAACCTGCCGTACATCACTATGGACGCAACCGGCCCGAAACACTTGGCAATGAAAATCACCCGCGCCAAATTCGAGAGCCTGGTTGAAGACCTGATTGCCCGCTCTATCGAACCTTGCAAAATTGCATTGAAAGATGCCGGCTTGAGCACCAGCGACATCGACGACGTAATTTTGGTCGGCGGTCAGTCCCGTATGCCGAAAGTACAAGAAGCCGTTAGAGACTTCTTCGGCAAAGAACCGCGCAAAGACGTGAACCCTGACGAAGCCGTTGCCGTAGGCGCAGCGATTCAAGGCGAAGTGTTAAGCGGCGGCCGCAGCGACGTATTGCTGCTGGACGTAACGCCCCTGTCTTTGGGTATCGAAACCATGGGCGGCGTGATGACCAAGCTGATTCAGAAGAACACCACCATCCCGACTAAAGCGTCGCAAGTGTTCTCTACCGCCGAAGACAACCAAAGCGCAGTAACTATCCATGTGCTGCAAGGCGAACGCGAACGCGCCTCCGCCAACAAATCTTTGGGGCAGTTCAACTTGGGTGACATCGCACCCGCACCGCGCGGCATGCCGCAAATCGAAGTCACCTTCGACATTGACGCCAACGGCATCCTGCACGTTTCCGCCAAAGACAAAGGCACAGGCAAAGCAGCCAACATCACCATCCAAGGTTCTTCAGGCTTGAGCGAAGAAGAAATCGAACGCATGGTGAAAGATGCCGAAGCCAATGCTGAGGAAGATAAAAAACTAACTGAATTGGTCGCTTCCCGCAACCAAGCCGAAGCCCTGATTCACTCTGTGAAAAAATCTTTGGCCGACTACGGCGACAAACTCGACGCAGCCGAGAAAGAAAAAATCGAAGCCGCGTTGAAAGAAGCCGAAGAAGCCGTGAAAGGCGACGACAAAGCCGCCATCGATGCCAAAGCCGAAGCACTGGGCGCAGCCAGCCAAAAACTGGGCGAAATGGTTTACGCACAAGCGCAAGCCGAAGCCCAAGCAGGCGAAAGCGCACAAGCCGAACCGTCTTCCGCCAAGAAAGACGACGACGTGGTAGATGCCGACTTTGAAGAAGTAAAAGACGACAAGAAATAATTAAGGTCGTCTGAAAAAAGCGCGAATTGTAAGGTTCGCGCTTTTTTTGTTTTTTGCTTGATGTGATGTTTTCAGACGACCTCTTGGGATGCGGCATTTCCATTTAAAAGCAAAACGCATCCGACATCCTGCCTTATAGTGGATTAAATTTAAATCAGGACAAGGCGACGAAGCCGCAGACAGTACA
>CALDNV010000035.1:0-4324 GCA_937914605.1 uncultured Neisseria sp. | reverse complement strand
TTTGAGCTAAGGCGAGGCAACGCCGTACTGGTTTAAAGTTAATCCACTATAAAAAGGTCGTCTGAAAACAGTTTTGGGTAACTGTTTTCAGACGACCTTTTCCCTTACTGCGGCCAAACCCGCTCAAGCACGGTTCGGCTTGACGTTTATACTAATTGGCTGCGTTGACGCACAAAGAATCAATCTTGCCCGTACGCGGGAAGCGGATGGTGTAGCGTCCTTTTTGGTTGATTTCGGCAAAGCTGAAGCGGTCTTCAGGCGTATCGCCGTCCGCGCCCACTTCCAAAGCAACGCGTTTGCCTTTCGGGTCTTTCACGACCACATTAGGGCTGACGGGCGCGAATGAAAGTATTAAGCCATTGTCTTCCGTCACTTTAAAGCTGTACACCTCGCCGCGTTTGACCTTCATAGGTTGGTCGATGCAGCCCGTTTCATTCAAGGGCAAATTTTTTTCCGCATAAGCAAAGGCGGTGCTGCCCAAACCCAAAGCAAGCATCAGGGAAAAACTCAGAGATTTCATACGGTTTCCTTTGAGATTTAAATATTCAAACGAAGCGGGATTATAGCACTGATTATTTGGCATCCGCGCTAGGCGAGACGAAAAATAATCCAACCAACATAAAACTCAACCATCCCTCCGTTCCAACACCTTCCGCGCCGCTTCCACGCCCCAATACAAGGCTTCTTCGAATACCGAATAGCCGCTCAAATCGCTGTGGGCAAACAGTAATCCTGACGCTCGGTTTCTGATTTTTAACAAAGATTCGTCGTTCAGATACCCGACTTTCGGTACGCTCATGCCGTGTCCGCGCACTGTAACATCGACGTGTGAAACGTGTTGCCAGAAGCCCTCTCCGTAGGCGGCGATCAAGTCTTTGGCGGCCAAGTCGCGCAGTTCTTCGTCGGAGGCGTCGAGCAGTTGGCGGCGGACGGCTTGCGGGGTGTCGTGGTTGAGCGCGGCGTAGGCGGTGAAGATGGTGCGTTCGGGACGGGCGACGCGGATGAGCTGGTTGGTGGCGACGACGTAGCCGAGTCCTTGGCTGCCATAGATGACGTTATCCCACGCCGTTTCGCTGTTGTTTTTTTCTTTCGGGAAGCTGTGCAGCTCGAAATTGGCGACCAACCACGGGGCGTATTCGGGAATGTTCAAACCGTATTGCGCGGGATTTTCGACGATGCGGGCGGCAACCATCAGCGGCATGGCGGAAATAACGTGTTGCGCGGTCAGGGCGACGGTTTCGCCGCTTGAATTGTCGCGCAGCCAAACTTCGATACGGTCGTCTGAAAGCGGTTTGATTTTGACGGCGGATGCGTTGACGGAAGCGGGTTTATCTAGGTGGATGCGGTTTTCAGACGACCATTGCCAACCTTCCTGCAAACCGGCATGGCGGCGCAGGTTTTCGGAAAGGTGCGCCAGACCTTCGGCC
Source organism: uncultured Neisseria sp. (assembly GCA_937914605.1). Lineage (GTDB taxonomy): Bacteria > Pseudomonadota > Gammaproteobacteria > Burkholderiales > Neisseriaceae > Neisseria. Next base: position 2,897 of record CALDNV010000035.1, on the reverse strand, counting down.
CAAGTGAGGACGGTTTCCGCGCTGTTGCGGGCGGCGAAGTAATGCAGTCCGGCAAAGGCGGATACTTGCGCTATGCCCTGCCCGTAATCGTCGCGGCAGCAGTAATCGAGATACCACAAGAGTTCGGGCGAAGTGTAGCCTTCTTGCGTAAGCCATTTTTTGAACGTCAGGCTATCGAGTTTGCGCCACGTTTCGTCTGCCGATGACAGGGCTATCGGAATGGCGAAAATCTTTTTGCCGTCGCTGCCGTAAGCCTGTTTCAGACGACCGATTAAATCGAAAAAGCGTTTGGAATCCGCATCTTCTTTCGGCAACAGGTGTTCCTGCCATTTATCCTGATACAAAAGGCGCGACTCGGGTGCGTAAACCAAATCGGTTTCCCTGAACCTACCGTCCGATTGCAAGATACCAAAATCCGCCAGCATCTCGCGCACATACGCGCTCTCTTTCGACGGCAAGGCAAGATAATGCGCGCCGCTCGGCGCTTTCAGGCCGTCTGAAGCGGCGTAGGCAGCATTGTTGCCATTGCGCTCGAACCCTTCCGCCAGCAATACATCACGATGACTGTGTTTCGCCAGATACCACAACGCCCCCAAACCCGCCGCGCCGCCACCGAGTATCAGCGTATTGCATTCGTAACGTCGAGTCGGCGGATTGAGCAATTTCCCGTCGCGCAACAAATGCCCCAACGGCAGCCCGACACGGTTGACGGAAACCGGCGGTTTGCGGTTGAGGCGGTTGTAAGTCAGCCAAGAAAAAGATGACGCGGCGGCAAGCGCGGCGGTGTAACTGAGGAATTGACGGCGTGTCGGCATGGGGTTGAATGTCGGTTTAGGGTTCTGACAGGTCGTCTGAAAACATCAAGACGGTTTCAGACGACCTTTTGATGAAATGTTTCCATCAATTTTGTTTGACTGCGGATGCTTGTTGAAAACGTTTTTTATTAAGCAGCGTTTCGGTGAAGTATTTGAAACGTGACGATTCAACTGGAAGACCAGAGCTAAACGCTAGGCATCCCGGCGCCCGCCTAGCATACGAAGAATCATTATCCTCTTCTGAAATATATGATTTTTCGATGATTCCACTGATATTTTTGAGACATTGCCTATATGCCGCTTCTCGCTTGGTATCATCTTTACTCAACTCAAGATATTGTTTTCTCTCTTGTTCATACCATGCCAAAAAGTAGGCTCTGTAAACCAATAAAAACCCCTCTTCATCTTTATTTTCATATTTATCTTTTGAAGCGGAATGCTCTTCTAAAGTCTGATTCTGAAATTTTTTTTTGAGAGCGCGGAAATATGCATCACATTGACTATCTGCTAACCAATCTATTTTTCCTTCATCGCGACAGCTGGCAGGCAGTTCGGCAATCAGTTTATCAATGCTGTTTTTCGCCAACTCATCCACGAAAGGCTGCATTTTGTCAGTAAGCACCTGTTCCAATGCTATGACCTTTATCCAATACTGCTTTTGTTTCTGATTCTGTTCCTCTTCCGTACCTGAGAAAATGTTTGCCGTACTCGGATAGTCTTTTTCTGAAGCACTTATGAAATTTTGCCAAGGTGTTTGGGCGTATTTCTGAGCCAAGATTGTTTTGATTTGTGCAACTTCTGGCGATTTTTCCAACTGCTCCCGTTCTATATCGACTTTATCTGCCTTTTCCCAGATTTGCTTGCTTAACTTTATCGACACTTCTCTGTCAACAACCTTACTTAAATTGGTTGGCAGGTCCAACCTTTCCATGACTTGATTCGTAATAACGCATTCCGGATAAAGTTCTGAATAAAAGGCAAAGGTGTAATCTCCGGTTTTATCCATCTGAAACGGTGTCGCTGCTATTTTATCGCCGATTTTTTTAGCACATTGCATATATTCGGTATTGCGTTTGCGATAGTCCAGCATTAATGCTTTATCCATTTTTTCTGAATTCCCCTCCACCGCAGAACGGTAGGCAGCTGACAAAACGGGAGCAGACAAATGCTTGGCACCTTTATATTGTTTTTCCATACCCGCCAATTCGGATAATGTTTTTTCTGAGAATTTATCCTTTAAAACATAATAATAGGCTTTACACGAAGGAATAAGGTCCCAAGCTCCCTTACGACAGCTTTGTGGAATTTCTTTGGTCAATGTTTCAATGTTTTTTGTTTTCAATTCATTCAAAAACGGCTCCGCCTTATCGACAAAAATGCGGTCGATGGCTTCTCTTTTGGCCCGATCTTCCAATCGGTTTTTTCTATTGCGTGTTTGAACGGATTCTTTACGCAAAGCCTCGGGGTAGAATGTGTTCCAATCTTCATTGGCGTATTTCTTTTCCCATTCGGTTTTGAGCCGGATGACCTGCTTTTCAAATTTTTGATTCAGCTCTTCTTTTTTCTTATTTTCCTCCTGCCATTTGCGCAGCGGTTCCGCAGCATTGTTTGCCGTCCATGCGGCGAAACAGGGAGATAATTCGTTGTTGCCGGGATTGAGCATCAAAATATCGTCGGGATACTCCGCAATCATTTGTCGTTCATCGGCGTTTTCCATATCAACGCCCACCTTTTTAAACACGCCGTCTTTCAAACATTGTTCGTTTTTAGCTTTGGCTTCGTCGAGATGCTCGAAATAATAGATGTAGTCTTTGGCGAATGGGTTGATGGGTGTTGATGATGAAGAACTGGTGGGTGCCGAACTTGGGTTGCTGATACACGCGCCTAAAGAGAGCGCGGATAAAGCGAGGATGATGGAAGTGCGTAAGTGCATTTTGATTCCTTGATGTTCTTAGTGAGAATATTTTTTGGGGTTTTAAAATGAGGTCGTCTGAAAACAGATTGAGCCTGTTTCAGACGACCTTTACAGGTTTTATAGTGGATTAACTTTAAACCAGTACGGCGTTGCCTCGCCTTAGCTCA
>CALDNV010000034.1:0-3861 GCA_937914605.1 uncultured Neisseria sp. | reverse complement strand
ATATTGGGGAATATTCAAAGGCGAACTGCCCCGACCAGCCGCCTTCAGGCGGCTGTGTGTTGAAACTTCTAATCTCAATAGCAGCTTTTGTCTTTTGCGGTCCAGCCGCCTTCAGGCGGCTGTGTGTTGAAACCCGCGGACTGATGTTACTAAATCAATGCCGCCACCAGCCGCCTTCAGGCGGCTGTGTGTTGAAACTATTATGAAAAAGTTTCTGAAAAGAATACGGCCAACCAGCCGCCTTCAGGCGGCTGTGTGTTGAAACTAAGCCGTCTGTGATGCTCTGTGCGGCTTCCTGCGCCAGCCGCCTTCAGGCAGCTATATATCAGTACAACTCAGAGATTTCTTACAACAAAGGTCGTCTGAAAACCTTATCAATCGGTTTTCAGACGACCTTTTTCAGCCATCAACATAAGCCCGATACTTTGGAATAGGCTATGGGCATCAGACAGATAGGTCAGCCGATTCGGGCATCAGAATTTCACACCTTTATGCAAGGCTACGATGCCTGCGCTCATATTATGGTAATCAACGCTGTCGAAACCGGCATCCAGCATCATTTGTTTCAATGTTTCCTGGTCGGGGTGCATGCGGATGGATTCTGCCAGATATTGATAGCTGTCTGCGTCTTTGGCAATAAGTTTGCCCATGACCGGCAGCAGTTTGAAGGAATACAAATCGTATGCGCCTTCCAGTGGCTTGTAGACTTTGGAAAATTCCAACACCAAGAGCGTTCCACCCGGTTTGAGTACGCGGTACATTTCTTTGAGTGCGGCATCTTTGTGGGTCATGTTGCGCAAACCGAAAGCAACGGAAACCAGATTGAAATAGTTGTCGGGAAACGGCAATTTTTCGGCATCGGCCAGCGATACGGGTAGAATCAAACCTTCATTCAGCAGTCTGTCTCTGCCTACCGTCAGCATGGATGAGTTGATGTCGGTCAGCCACACTTCGCCCTCTTTGCCCACACGCTTGGCCCAGCCGCGCGACAGGTCGCCGGTACCGCCGGCGATATCCAGCACTTTATCGCCCTTTTTCAGACGGGCGGTATTGATGGTGAAATGTTTCCAAACGCGGTGCAGGCCGGCAGACATGACATCGTTCATGATGTCGTAGTTTTTGGCTACGGAATGGAACACTTCGGCCACTTTACCTGCCTTTTCTTCTTCGTTTACGGTAGTGAAACCGAAATGGGTTTTGTGGTCGCTCATAGAGGTGCTTTCCTAAAATAATCTGAAATCAATATGGTTCAAACGGTATTTCGATTTTCAGACGACCTTGCTCTAGGGGTCGTCTGAAAGTTTAATCATTGAGAGGCAAACCTGTCTTTCAATTTGTTCATGGCTATGCCGAATGCTGAAATTTCATCTCTGAAGGTGATGGTGTTTTTATCATCATTCACGATATGCTTTTTGCGGACCGGCTTAGCGTAGTCTATCAAATGGATGGCTAAATAATCTTTTTTATTCAGGTAACAACGCAACTTGCCCCCCGTGTAGTGGCATTGTACCCTCAAGACCGTATCTTTCCAGTCGATTTTGTTTGACATCCGACAGGCTGATATATTTTTTCAAGCGAGGAACAGAGCCTGCTTTGCCGACATCCTGCTGTCCGTCACAATGCCGCTTCAAAAAGAACAAACACACTCAGTAATCAATGATGTCCGCCACAACCGCCGCTGCCGCAGGAATGCTTTTTACCGGCAACAAGGTCGGCGGCACTCGGTATTCTGGAGGCTCCGGCTTCTTTTAACCTGCGGAGATAATCCTGCCAAAGCGCATCATAACCGTAAGCCAATTTGTAAAGATAAGCCCAGTCATACAAACCGCTATTGTGGCCGTCTGAAAAAGTAATTTTGAGCGCATACTGACCGACAGGGTCCAAATCAGAAATCGTGACTTCCGCTTTACCTGTCTGCAAGACATCTTGTCCCGCACCATGTCCGCGCACTTCGGCACTGGGAGAATAAACGCGGAGAAATTCGGCAGGAAGGGTTTTACGTTCGCCGCGATAAACCAAAACCAAAGCCGATCGGTCATGTTGCAAACGGATTTCTTCAGGAATGTTGTTATCAACTTGGTTCATGTCATACCCCCATTTTCTTTCGCAGCACCGCTACCCAGATTGAAAAAACGCCGCCTAAAAACGCAAACAGCAAGATTAAAATGAGCGCAAAACGGGTCAGCTCAATCCGCATCGACATATCCAAGCCCAAATCAAACATTGCCAAAACCACATATATCAGGAAAGAAAGCATCATCAGTCCGATACAGATAAAGGCATAACGCGTATGGGCGGCAATTTTCGGATGGCGGATCATTGTTTGAGAAACAAGAAATAAAATTTCCGCTATTCTAACAGTTTTACGGTTCACCCAAACAATAAAGTATCTTGCCCTACCCTGCTTTGTCTTGTTGCGTATGAAAGAAGGTCGTCTGAAAACCTGTTTGGGTTTCAGACGACCTTGATTGCTATTGCCAGATATAAAGTAAGACCGCCTTATCATTTTCTTCTTTCGGCGTTAACCGGACATCATCGCCTTTGTCTCCGGTAACCCGTACCACCATACCGCCGATCTGACGCTCCATGACTTCAAGTTTCGCTTTGCCGCGTTGGCGGTAAACATACTCCTCACATTCCCGCTGACACCAAAAATCCTTCCAATGAATGAAATATTTCTTACCCGATTCAACTGCCAATTTTTCTCCGCCTTTAACGATAAAGTAAGGATAATCAGGCTTTTTCGTTCGGAAAGTCCATTCGGCTTTTTCAGATTTGCCATTGCGCTCATACTCGAATACGGCACGATACGCGGTATCGTATTCCAAAGGCAATAAAGGAAATAAGGCAAATTGACGATCAGAAAACGTTTGATTCGGATCATTGCTTGCCGTCAACACCTTGACCTTCTCTATCTCGGATTTGCCCTGATAAAGCTTGAACGACCGCATTTTGATTTTTCCGGCAGATTCCGAAAAAGCGATACTGACCGGATTGCCGGTAAATTCGTGTCCCGGCATGGGATCGGGGCGTTCGCCGTGAAAATCCGGCATGGCAAAATCACCTTGCGGATAAACGACATATAAGAACTCGCGTTGCGCCTTGACTTCGTCCGCATAAACAATGGCATTGTTGTTGCAGGCATTTTGATAATAACGCCGCCCCGGTTCAGGATAAACCCTGCCTAAACCGCAATAAAAATTAAACTGATGATTTCCCTGATTGATGGCAACCGATATCCGCCCATCACGATGCTCAAATGCCGCACCGGCTTCATCAATGCCTTGTTCCAACAGAGAGAAGCGGTGATAAATAGCAGTCATCAAACCGTCAATCTGCTGCTGAACCGGCAAATTGGTATCCATATCTTCAGGATACGGATAAAAACCGGTGGTGATATTTTCATGTACGCCATCATAAAGATAACCGACCTTGCGGGCGCGCTCATTCGGGCGGTAGCCGGTAAAAAACGGATTGCTGCGATGACGTTCGTCATGACCGTCTTCGGGGTTCTGCAACAAATAACGCGCATGATTGCGTGCGGACTTTTCTAAAACCGACGAATGCGCCAAAGTCGGCAGCCCCGCGCCTGCACGCAAAAAATTCAGGTAAGCCAATCCGCCGAATGAAGACACGGAAGACCTGTTATGCGGCGACTCAGCATGAATCAGCTCGTCCTGAGAAATTCTATGGTTTTGCTGATAATAAAAAAAACCGAAAGCCGCAGCCAACAGCGCAAGCCAGAAAATGAGATTTTTCATATTGTTATAAATAGATAGTGGATTAAATTTAAATCAGGACAAGGAGACGAAGCCGCAGACAGTACAGATAGTACGGAACCGATTCACTTGGTGCTTCAGC
>CALDNV010000033.1:0-1953 GCA_937914605.1 uncultured Neisseria sp. | reverse complement strand
GTACTGTCTGCGGCTTCGTCGCCTTGTCCTGATTTAAATTTAATCCACTATAAAACGACGAGGTCGTCTGAAAACCCGTAAGGGTTTCGCTAAAACGAGCGCAGCGAGTTTCGCTAAAACTTTTTCAGACGACCTTTCTGCTAAAATCACACGCTTCAAATACAAGGGAAACCCGCCATGCACGAAATCAAATGTCCGCACTGCCACACCGCGTTTACCGTCAACGAAGCCAGTTACGCCGACATCCTGAACCAAGTCCGCACCCAAGAATTTCAAACCGAAATTCATGAACGTCTGCAACAGGCGCAGATGCAGTTTCAAAGCGATATGCAGCTTGCCCAAGCGCAGGCGCAAAATCAGTTCGACAAAATCCTAGCCGACAAAAACCACGAAATCGCCGCCCTGTCCAACCAAATCAACGCTTACGAAAAAGACAGCAAACTCGCCGCCGCCGAAATCGAAGGTCGTCTGAAAGCGCAAATCGCCGAACAAGATAAATTGATTGCAGAACTGAAAGCACAGGCAAAATCGCTGGAAACGGCGAAAAACATGGAAAAAGAGCTGGAAATCACCAAAGCCGTTGCCGAAAAAGAGCGCGAATTGGGCAATCTGAACACGCAGCTCATGCTGCAATCCAAAGAAAACCAGTTGGAAAAACAAAGCCTGCGCGAAAAATACGAAGCCGAACTCAAACAAAAAGACGAAACCATCGCCTTCTACAAAGACTTCAAAGCCAGACAGTCCACCAAAATGATAGGCGAAAGCCTAGAGCAGCACTGCGAAACCGAATTTAACCGCATCCGCACCACCGCCTTTCCCCAAGCCGTATTCGGCAAAGACAACGACGCCAAAACCGGCAGTAAAGGCGACTACATCTACCGCGAAACCGACGAAGAAGGCAACGAAATCATCTCTATCATGTTCGAGATGAAAAACGAAAACGACGAAACCGCCACCAAAAAGAAAAACGAACACTTTTTCAAAGAGTTGGACAAAGACCGCAGAGAGAAAAACTGCGAATACGCCGTCCTCGTCTCACTCTTGGAAGCCGACAGCGACCTCTACAACAACGGCATCGTCGACGTGTCCTACGCCTACCCGAAAATGTACGTCGTGCGTCCGCAGTTCTTCATCCCCATCGTCTCCCTGTTACGCAACGCTGCGCTCAATTCATTGAAATACAAACAAGAATTGGCGCAAATGCGCGCGCAAAACATCGACATCACGCATTTTGAAGAAGACTTGGACAAGTTCAAAACCGATTTCGCCCGCAATTACGAACTCGCCAGCCGCAAATTCCAAACCGCCATCGACGAAATCGATAAAACCATCAGCCACCTGCAAAAAACCAAAGAAGCCCTGCTCTCTTCGGAAAATAACCTGCGCCTTGCCAACAACAAAGCGACCGACCTGACCGTCAAAAAATTAGTACGCAAAAATCCGACCATGAAGGCCGCCTTTGCCGCGTTGGAGAAAAAAGAGGATTGAGATTTGCTTCGAGAATGAAAATAGAAACGCCAGCCGGCAGTTACGCACGCGCAAGCAGGAGTGACGGAGAACAGGTGTCTCATTTTCTATCAGTCCGTGAACAAACTCATTTATCCACATCTACAAAAAGGTCGTCTGAAAAATGAACCGTCACAAATCTTAGACAGATAAAAGACTATCCAGATACTCGGTGCAAGCCAGGTTCTATATCAGGAGGAGCGAGAAATGAAGGGAAACAAGTTACATTCAAGCCATATGACCCTTAAAATCATTTTGCTAGGTATATTTTTGTTATCTTGCAACCACTCCTATGGCAAGGAGAGACGCATGCAATCTGATGCCAATACGTCATTAAATGACAACGTGTATATTTCTAAAACCGAGCTGGAAAATTTAAAAATCGATGCCTCTTCTGGTAATGGTCAAGCAGCATCAAAATTAGCTCATTATTTTGCTTTTTATGAG
>CALDNV010000032.1:0-2534 GCA_937914605.1 uncultured Neisseria sp. | reverse complement strand
GGGCGGTTGGTTGCTATGATACGGGTGTTTCGATATACAAGGTCGGATTCTCGAAACCGACATCTCCAAAATTGCGGCTGCCGTTTGAAATGATGGAAATGTCGAAATATTTGTCGGATACAAGTATCCGCCTACCGCTTATTGTGAGTTGCTGAGTGTGTAGTCGGATTCTCGAATCCGACAGTTTTAGACGTTCGGAATCCTCGCAAAAAAGGTCGTCTGAAACTTTCAGACGACCTTCCTTATACCTGTTTACACACTCTCTTCACAACAAACCTTCCGCCTTAACCCAAGCCAAAATATCGGCTTCTACGGCTTCGGGCGAACCGGGGTTGTCGATTTTGACGCCGTATTCGTCTGCGCCGAGTTCTTCCAGAATTTCCAGTTGCGAATCCAGCATCCCCGCCTTCATGTAATGCCCTTGGCGCGCCATCATGCGCTCGAGGTTGATGGCTTGCGGCGGTGTCAGATGGATGAAGGCGGTTTTGCCTTGTGCGCCGCGCAGGATGTCGCGGTATTGGCGTTTCAACGCGGAGCAGGTAACGATGGTGTACGCCGCGCCGTTTTGCGCCTGTTCCGTCATCCAGTCGCGTAGGTTGCAGAGCCACGGATAGCGGTCTTCGTCGGTCAGCGGAATGCCCGCACCCATTTTGTCGCGGTTGGCTTGGGTGTGGAAATCGTCGCCTTCGGCGTAGGGGCATTGGTCGAGGTGTTTTTGTAGGGACAGGGCGGCGGTGGTCTTGCCGCAGCCGCAAACGCCCATTATCACAAAATGCGTCGTCATGTTCTCTTCCTTTGTTGGATTTGAAAAATATAAGGTCGGGCAGACGGTTTAGAGCGTCTTAAAAACGTTTTCAGACGACCTCAAACTACGGCAAACAGCAGCGCCGACACTGAAAAGCCGATGGCGGCAATCAGCGTTTGGTTGACCGTCCATGTTTTGAGCGTGGTCGGTACGTCCATATCCAAAAGGCGGCCGACCAGCCAGAAGCCCGAGTCGTTGAAGTGGCTGCAACCGACCGAGCCTGCCGCGGTTGCCAAAACGACGCAGGCGAGTTGCCAGTCGTTGAAGCCTGCGGCGGCAACGGCGGGCGCCATCAATGCGGCGGCGGTGGTCAGCGCGACGGTTGCCGAACCTTGCGCGATACGTAGTGCCAATGCCACCAAGAAGCAGCCCAGCAATACGGGTATGCCCAAATCCGCCATGCTGTCCGCCAACGCCTGACCGATGCCCGACGCGCGCAACACGCCGCCGAACATCCCGCCCGCGCCGGTAATCAAGATGACCGAACAAACGGGGGCGAGTGCGCCGTCCACCGTTTTCTCCAGCGCGCTTGCCTTTTCGCCGCGTTTTCTGCCCAAAACATAGAGCGCCACCAAAACCGAAATCAGCAGCGCTACAGGGGTCGAGCCGATCATGCGCGCCACCTGTACCCAATGTTCGTCCGCGCTGACGACTTTTTCACTGATTAAGGTGGACAGTCCCGTGTTCATGAAAATCAACAGCATAGGAATCAGCATAATGCCGACCACGGTCGAAGCCTTGGCAGGCGTTTGCGGCCGGTCGTTGTCCACCGCGCCGCCGCTGAGCAAATCGGGAACGGGGACGCGGATGGTGCGTCCTAAAACCTTCCCAAGCAGATAACCGCTGACATACCAAGTGAACATGGCGACGGGCAATCCCAAAATCAGTACCTGCCCGATGTTTGCCGAATAAAATTCCGAAGCCGCAATCGGACCGGGGTGGGGCGGCAGGAAAACGTGCATCACCGAAAACGCTCCGATAGACGCCAGAGCATAAGGCAATACGTCCTGCTTCATGCGCCGCGCCGTCGCGAAGACAATCGGCAGCATCACCACCAATCCCGCATCAAAGAAAATCGGGAAACCGAAAACCAGCGACGCCACGCCCAAGGCAAACGGCGCGCGTTTTTCGCCGAATATCCGAATCAGCGCATCCGCCAGCGACTGCGCTCCGCCCGAAGTTTCCACCAGCCGCCCGAGCATCGCGCCCAATCCGACCAGCAAAGCCACGCTGCCGAGTGTACCGCCGAAGTTTTTCAGTAGGACATCGTTCACAATCTTATCCATCGGCAGCCCCGTCGCCACCGCCGTCAGCAGGCTCACCGACACCAAGGTCAACAGCGCATGGACACGCAGTTTCACAATCAATAGCAAAATCAGCACGATCGCCATCGCCGCAATACCCAGCAGCCAGCCCGCACTCAAAGTCTGAGTCCAACCATCCATTTTGAAGCCTTTCTTTGTAATCAGAATACAAGGTAGTTAATGTTTTTCAAACGTATTAAATGAACCATAGCACGATTTGCAACGGGGCGGTATGGAGGATTTTTGAGGCTATAAGCGTTTAATTTTTTGATGAATTTTAATGATGAATGAAAAGTAAAATAAAGGGCGGAAAAGACAAGGTCGGATGGGGTATAGTGGATTAACTTTAAACCAGGACGGCGTTGCCTCTCCTTAGCTCAAAGAGAACGATTCTCTAAGGTGCTGAAGCACCAAGTGAATCGGTT
>CALDNV010000031.1:0-2534 GCA_937914605.1 uncultured Neisseria sp. | reverse complement strand
GTGAATCCATTTCGAGTGCCCCACCTGATATACCTGTTTTAGGATTGATTGCCCACGCCCCGTATTTGGAAGGGACATCGATATTAACAATTTCCGTAGGTTGCTTTCGTTGGTGCTGACGAGATGACGCACAGTTGGGATTGTAGCCATACTGACATAATGCCGAATTATTTTGTAATGCGCCTCTGGTTGCATCATAGGTTGGGTCAGCAGCATAAACATTAAGGCTTGTCAGTCCCAACAATACAAAAAGCAATTTTTTCATTATCAGTCCAATCTTTTATTTTTTGAATACTTTAATTAGAAAACAGCAAGTTAAAACCTGTTTTCTGTTTTCAGACGACCTATTTGGCTTGCAGGGGCAGTATTTTCTTTCTTCTGTCCACCGCGTTTCAAATGCTTTTGATAAGCGGCGACATAGCCTGCTTTGGGTAGTCCTGCTAAGACGCCGATATGGGCTGCGGCGGATTTTGCCAAAGGTTCGAGTGTGTAGCCGCCTTCCAGTACGGAAACGATTTTGCCGGGGCAGCTTGATGCAGCTTGGATGATTTTGTGGGTCAACCAGGCGAAATCGGCTTCGTGCAGATTCAGACGACCTGTTTCGTCTTGTTTGTGTCCGTCGAAACCTGCGGACAGTAAGACCAGTTCGGGTTTGAATGCGGTCAGTTTGTTCAACCATTTTTCGCGTACGGTAGTGCGGAAGACACGGCTGCCGGTGTTGGACGCGAAAGGTAGATGCAACATATTGGCGCCGTTGGCGGAATAGTTGGTTTCGGGAAATGGGAAGAGGTCGGTTTCAAAAAGGTTCATAAACAGGACGCGCGGGTCGTCTTTGAAGATTTCCGCTGTGCCGTCGCCGTAATGGACGTCAAAGTCGATGACGGCGATGCGTTGGAGTCGATATTCGGCGATGGCGTGCATGACGCCTGCGGCGACGTTGTTTAATAGGCAGAAGCCGCCTGCCTTATCGCTGTGCGCGTGGTGTCCGGGTGGGCGGATGGCGCAAAAGGCGTGCCATGCTTTCTTATTCATCACCATATCTACCGCCTGAACGACAGCCCCTGCGGCGTAACGGGCGGCTTTAAGCGAACCATGGCTCATGACGGTATCGTCGTCGATGCGGTAGATTTTGTCCGGTTGGGGCTGGCAGGCTTCGAGCGAGCGCAGATATTTGCGCGGGTGAACCAAGGCGAGGCGGGTATCGCTGATTTCTTCGGCTTCGGCAGTTTGCAGATGCCGCCAAATATCCTGACGTTTGAGCTCCGCCTCGATAACGGCAGTGCGTTCGGGCGAGTCGGGATGACCTGTGCCGGGTTGGTGTTGCGCAAAAACGGGATGAGAAATCCAGACCGTACGCGCATTTTTACCCAAGAGGCGGCGTAGGCGCGTACGCAGTCGTCGAATGAGTTTTTTCATGAGGAAAAGGGCGCGGAGCTTGTCGTTGGTAGGAAGGAATCAGGTTTTAAATGTCGTTGAAACTTCATTTTCAGACGACCTGACATGATAAATATGGTTAATAAATAGGGAAAGGCTTGGAAATTTTTCAGACGACCTTTAGAATAGCTTAATTTTGCGGTCGTACCAATGCTTTTTTCTGCCGCAAGCGGTGTTTTACTTAATTTTAATCTCTTAGAAAACGGACAAATTATGAATCAAACTGTGGCCCAATTTGCCCCTTTAGTGCTGATTATGGTGGTGTTCTACTTCCTGATCATGCGTCCTCAACAAAAGAAATTCAAAGCACACCAAGCCATGCTTGCTGCTTTGAAAGTCGGCGATAAGGTTGTTTTGGCAGCAGGTTTCAAAGGCCGCGTTACCAAAGTCGGCGAACAGTTTTTCACTGTGGACATCGGTCAAGGTGCAAAAATCGAAGTCGAAGTGGAACGTAACGCGATTGCCGCCAAAGCCGAGTAATCCGTATTTTTGCCAAGAGCCGCCTCGGAAAGCTGAGCGCGGCTGTTTGTCTTCATAATAAATCGAAGGTTTACCATGAACCGTTATCCTTTATGGAAATACCTGCTGATTGCGTGCACGATTTTGGTTGCCGTAGTGTATTCGCTGCCCAACCTTTTCGGTGAAACGCCCGCAGTGCAGGTATCAACCAACCGACAAGCTATCATTATTAACGAACAGACCCAGTCTAAAGTCGATGCCGCGCTGAAACAGGCTGGTATTCAGACCGACGGGATGTTTGTCGCGAACAACTCGCTGAAAGTGCGTTTCAAAGATACTGAAACCCAGCTTAAAGCCCGCGATGTCATCGAAAACACTTTGGGCGAGGGCTATATCACCGCACTCAACCTGTTGGCGGACAGTCCCGAATGGATGGCCAAAATCGGCGCCAACCCGATGTTCTTGGGCTTGGACTTGCGCGGCGGCGTGCATTTCACCATGCAAGTGGACATGAAAGCCGCGATGCAGAAAACGTTTGAACGTTATTCGGGCGACATCCGCCGCGAAATGCGCCGCGAAAAAATCCGTACCGGCACCATCCGTCAGATTGAAAACGGTTTGGTTGTCCCGATGCAGGACGC
>CALDNV010000030.1:0-1828 GCA_937914605.1 uncultured Neisseria sp. | reverse complement strand
GAAAAAACGCTCGGGCAGATGCGCCTTATCCAAAGACGACAGCAGCTTTTCCCACAGCGCCACACGGTGCGGCGCGGATTGGTTGCCGTCGTCCAAATAGCGCCAAAGCTGCGCCTGCCAGACCTCGTCGTCGCCCAGCCCCAGAAGTTTGCCTTCCTGCCAGGCATCAATCCACTGCGGTCGGTACACCAGATACTGGTCGAAAATATCCGCCAACTGCCCCGCCAACTGATAATCCGCCGACTCGCCGCTGCCCAAATAGCTTTGCAAGACAGAGCGGACGTTTTTAAATTCAGAGGTCGTCTGAAAACGCTCGCTGCGGAACAAATCCAAAAGCCGCCAGCGCATTACCTCCGGCGAAAACGGACTGAGCGCGGGAATATCGGGAATCAGCCTCTGCATCAACTGCCACGTCAAACCCGCCGGCAGGCTGAATTGCAAATTCGCCGCCACCCCCAGTTCGCGCGCCAGATAAACACTCAAATAACGCCGCATCCCCTGACTCTGCACCACAATCTGTTCCGCCGCCAAAGCAGACTCAAGCGGCCTGACCCTTTGGATTCCGGCAAACAGGGCGGCTAGCGATTCGAGGCGGTTGGATTGGTAGAGGTAGAACATGGCGATTAAAAGCAAAAGGTTAAGAACGCAAGACAGATTATAAAGTCCCTTGATTTCTCTGCAAGCGCAACCATATAGCCGTCAACCCATCATTCAGAAAAACAGAGGAATTTATGCCGCAAACCGACATCAACCATGCCGATATCCGCACGCGTTTCATCTTTGACGATATGCCTGTGCGCGGTCTGCACGTCCGCCTTGAAAACGTGTGGGAACACATCGCCGGACAAAAACACTACCCTGCCGCCATCCGCCGGGCATTAGGCGAACTCCTCGCTGCAGGTGCGCTTCTCTCCAGCAACCTTAAAAACGAAGGTACGCTCATTGTCCAAGTACAAGGACAAGGTCGTCTGAAAATGCTTGTGGTCGAAGCCACATCTGACAACACCGTTCGCGCTACCGCCCGCTGGGATGAAACCGCCGACATCCGTGATGACGAAAGCCTGACTGACCTTTTGGGCAGCAACAGCGTTTTCGTACTCACGCATCAACCCAAAGATGCCGAACCTTGGCAAGGCGTTGTCCCGCTTGAAGGCGACAATATCGCCCAAATGCTCATGAACTATATCAAACGTTCCGAGCAACTCGATACCCACATCGTTCTCGCCGCTTCAGATCATGTCAGCGGAGGATTGCTGGTACAACGTCTGCCCGAAGAAGAACTAGACACCGAATCATGGGAACTCATCAGCACACTGACCCAAACGCTGACACCGAAAGAGCTAACTGCCCTAGACGCACAACACGTTCTCTATCGGCTCTATCATGAAACCCCTCCCCGGGTTTTCGATCCCGAAAGTATCGAATTTGCCTGCACCTGCTCACACGGCAAAGTCAGCGATATGCTGCTTATGTTAGGCGGAGAAGAAGTTGGCGGTATTGTTGCAGAACAAGGCAGTATCCAAATCGATTGCGACTTTTGCCACACTAAATACGTATTTGACGAAACGGATGTCAACGCCCTATTTGGTGGAGACGTAGTCGGCATAGTGCGCCAGCAAGGCAGTCGTTTCCAATAACGAACCTTCTCACTGCGACACTAAGGCAGTATTGCAGCCCGCCACCTTTTCAGACGACCCTTCCACATATGTATCCTGATCTGACGGCCGAATGAAGCGGGACAGGCATGGTAGCCTAACCCGCCCGACACGAAGACCGTCCGACTCCGGACTGGATTCGGACGGCCTTTTCATTACCGGGTCTGCAGCTG